>JBLNCH010000120.1:0-3012 GCA_050260485.1 Bacillota bacterium
AAGCCTGTTCCGTTTTCCTGATCTCTTCTTTTATCCGAGAATCAGATATATCCGGCATGCTGGGATGGGTAGAAGTATGATTGCACACCGCGTGACCATCGGCAACCATCCGCTTTATCAAGTCCGGGTTTTTATTAATATAGCTCTCAGTAACAAAGAATGAAGCCCTCACCTGGTTGTTCCGCAGGGTGTCCAGAATCGGGGTGGTATAACCGTTTTCGTAGCCGTTGTCGAAGGTGAGGTAAATCACCTTACGGGAGGTGTCCCCTACATACATGCCCCCATACTTGGTAATAAAACGGGCAGCCTCTGAAATACCCGGTACCTGGTGTTGACTGTTGCGGGTAAAATACCAGCTCATTTTCGCGTTGCTGAGTCCGGTTGCTGGCACATCAGGGGTTTCCGGCGTTTGAGAAGGGGTATCCGGGTCCTCAGGCTCCGGAGCTGCCGGCTCAACCGGGGTTGGTGTGTTATTAGGCTCTGTGGGAGATGGTTCCACATTTTCTGCCGGAGGGGATGAATGACGGCTGTCCAGTATTGCCGGAACGTACTTGGCCCCTAAAAAAATCAGGCCAATCAGTATTACGACGCCGATAGCGATCAGAAATCCGGGTCGATTCTTCATGGCTTCTCCTCCCTCCTCTGTTGATGACACACTTCGACAAAAGGGTGTAAATACCTTTTCGCAGTCTGGTGGATAATTATGGCAGTCAAATTGACGAAAGCGACCCGGTTTGTTAATCTGTTTACGTAATATACGCGAATATAGAATTGAGGGATGGAGAAATGAAGAGTAGTAGTTTTGGGGGATACAGCGGATCTAAAAACTACATAGTATCAGATGAACTGCGCAATGCGGTAAATATCGCCATTGCTTTACAAAAACCGCTATTGATAAAGGGAGAGCCGGGTACCGGTAAAACCATGCTGGCTCAGAGCATTGCCGACGGCCTGGGTAAAAGGCTGATTGTCTGGAACATCAAGTCCACCACCAAGGCTCAGGAGGGGCTTTATGTCTATGACACGGTACAGAGGCTATATGACAGCCAGTTTGGGGATCATGATGTCAGCAACATCTCCCAGTATATCAAGCTCGGTAAACTCGGGGAAGCCTTTGTATCCGATGAACAGGTGGTCTTGCTGATAGATGAGATCGACAAGGCCGACCTGGAGTTTCCCAACGACCTTTTATGGGAACTTGATCAGATGAGTTTTTATATCCCGGAGACCAGGGAGACCATTACCGCAAAGCACCGGCCCATTGTCATCATCACCAGCAATGCGGAGAAGGAACTCCCGGATGCCTTTTTACGACGGTGCATCTTCCACTATATTGCTTTCCCCGATCCCGCGGGCATGAAGGAAATTATCAAAGTACATTACCCGGACCTGGATAAAAAGCTGATGGAACAGTGTATGGAGGCCTTCTACTGGCTGCGGACCATACCCGAGTTTCAGAAGAAGCCCAGCACCAGCGAACTCCTGGACTGGCTGCAGGCCCTGGTGGTCGGGGGAATCAGCCCGAAACGCATTGCGGAGGAGCTTCCCTTTATGGGGGTTCTGCTCAAAAAGAACCAGGACCTGGACGTACTCTTGTGGCACCTGAACAACCGTCCACAATCCCGGATAGCTCACCGCCAGTCCTTTCAGATCAGATAGGGCGTGATAGGGTGTTTACTGACTTTTATTATATATTGAAAGAAAACGGAGTCCCGGTATCCATGAACGAGTGGTATGCCCTGCTGGATGCCCTGGAGATGGGACTCGCAGGTTCCAGCCTGACCACCTTCTACCACCTGTGCCGGGCCGTACTGGTCAAGACCGAGGCCCACTATGACAGATTCGACCTGGCTTTCGCCCAGTATTTCCAGGGGGTGCAGACCCCGGAGGACCTTCCCGAGACCATCTGGGAGTGGTTGGACAAAAACCTCCCTCCCCTGGAGATCACCGAGGAGATGCGCCGCAACCACAAACAGCTGGATCTCGAGACCTTGAAAAAGATGCTGGAAGAACGCCTGGCGGAGCAGACCGAGGAACATCATGGGGGAAACTACTGGATAGGGACCGGGGGGACATCGCCCTTTGGTCACTCGGGATACCATCCTGGAGGCATCCGCATCGGCGGAGACTCCCGGAACAAATCGGCGGTCAAGGTGGCCGGAGAGAGGCATTTTCGTGATTTTCGCAACGACACCGTCATCGATACCCGCCAGTTTCAGCTGGCCCTGCGTAAACTCCGGCAGTTCACCACCCGGCTGGAGGGAGCCAAAACCGAGCTGGACATCGAGGGCACGGTGCAGGCCACCAGCAAGAACGCCGGGCGTTTGGAGCTGATATGGGAGAGGCCGCGGGAAAACGCCATCAAGGTTCTGCTGGTAATGGACTCCGGGGGATCGATGTATCCCTATACCCGGCTCTGTAACCAGCTCTTCGCAGCGGCCAACCGCTCCAAGCATTTTAAGGACCTACAGGTCTATTACTTTCACAACTGCATCTACGACCTTTTATACCTGGACCCCCGCTGCCGTGCCAGCAATTCGGTGGAGACCAAACACATCCTCCGCAACCTGGACGGGGATTACCGGGTCCTCTTGGTGGGTGATGCCAGCATGGCCCCCACTGAACTGACGGCCAAGGGCGGGATCATCGATTGGAGCCAGTTCAACGAGGAACCGGGCATAGTATGGATGAAAAGATTTAAACAGCACTTTGAAGCATCGGTTTGGCTGAACCCTATACCTGCCCGCTACTGGGAACTCAGTGAAGGGGCCATAACCATCAAGATGCTACAGGATTTATTCCCCATGTACGAGCTGACTGTCGAGGGGCTTGAAATGGCGGTCAAAAAACTCCGCGCCAAGAACTGAGGGGAAGCAAAGAGGAGGACATTCCTCCTCTGCTTGCCTAAAAGGGGGAAAAGGCGGTTTCATCTTTACGCAAAGAATACAACAAAAGGAAAGAACGCCGGTATGACCCCCTGTGGGTGCTGCTCCTGCTGGACATCATTCTGGC
>JBLNCH010000121.1:0-4394 GCA_050260485.1 Bacillota bacterium
TACTGTTTTCCGGATTAACCAAGGAGAATTGAGATGCAATTATATTATGCTGATCTGCATGTTCATATCGGGCGGGCTCAAGGCCGGGCGGTCAAAATAACCGCCTCAGAAAAAATGACCCTGGGCAACATCCTGGAAAATGGGGCACGGGAAAAGGGCTTGCAGATGGTGGGGGTGGTTGACTGTGGAAGCCCGCTGGTTTTGCGTGATATTCAGGAACTGGTGAACCAGGAGAGACTCTTGCCCACCAGAAATGGGGACCTGATTACAGAGCAGGGTACCATGCTTCTTCTGGGGGTAGAGGTTGAGAGCTGCGAGGGAGTACATTTTATTTCTTACCTCCCGGACCTCAATGCGGTAGAGACCTGGCAGAAGGTCATGCAGAGAAAAGTCACCAACCTCGATCTTTCCACCCAGAGAACTTCATTGAAGGCGATTGAATTGATTGACCTCACCGCCGGCCTGCGGGGGATCTTTGTGGTAGCCCATGCCTTTACCCCGCATCGTGGTGCGTACGGCTGCTGGGTGGAGCGCTTATCGGAGGGGTTGGGTCAACGGGTGAACCATGTTTTGGCCATAGAACTGGGGCTGTCATCAGATACCGATATGGCGGATACGATCAGAGAAACCCGCGGGTATTCTTTCTTGTCCAACTCCGATGCCCATTCCCTGGCGAACCTGGGGCGGGAATACAACCTGCTCAGGATGGCGAACTTAAGCTTTTCGGAATTCAGGATGGCACTGCTGGGTGAGAATGGTCGACGAATCATGGCCAACTACGGTTTGCACCCCCACCTGGGAAAATACCACCGGAGTTATTGCCCCCAGTGTGAGGTGATTGCCCACGCGAATAAGGCGACCTTTGCCTGCGATATCTGCGGACAGAAGATGGTTCCCGGGGTGTGGGACCGAATCCTGGCAATCAGGGATTATGAGGAACCGCATCACCCCATCGGGAGACCTCCCTATTACTATCGGGTTCCGTTGCATTTCATTCCTGGCCTGGGGCCGAGAACGTATGCCAGGTTGCGCCAGGCCTTTGGGAGTGATATAGAGATCATGGAAAGAGCCGACCTTGAACTTATGAAACGAATTATCAAGCCGGCAGTGGTACACTATATCGAGAAAATGCGTAATAATGAGCTAGAGATAATTCCCGGGGGAGGTGGTTACTACGGCCGAGTTAAAAAAAGTGATGATGACCGCTGATGCCAGCGGGGCGGTATATGCGGCCGAACAGGGGTTAGCCGTCCTGGTGGTGGATGTTATCGATATGTCAACCACCCTGGAAAGTGCTCTGGATGCCGGGGCTTTGAGAGTCTTTGGTGCCAGTCCCGATTTTACCCGTGCACCGGTGAAAGTGGATCCGGAAAGAATCGGCAGAATCGCCGCCCGGGCCGCCCTCGCCGAAGGGGTAGGGGTGATTGTCGTTTCCGAACCCAGAACCGGCGGGGATGAGGAACGGCTCCAGCGGTGTCAAAAACTGATGGAAGGCCTGAACAGCGAAGGCGTTATCATAGAGGCAGTAGTCCCGAATCTGGGGGCGGAGACCCCCAAACTGACTCACTTCGAGAACCGGGTGGTAGTTGCGGTTACAGATACCGGAGGGGTAGCCTTTGACGCTGCCTTCCAGGTAACCGATAAGGTTATAACAGGAACCGTTGCCCGGACCCTGCGACAAAAGGGAACCGCACCAGCTACCACCGCAGCTCTGCGGGCACTTAACCTGATGCAAAACGCACCCGGAATCGCAGTGGTTGCTGCCAGCCGCAACTCCCAGGAAGATATCCTGGCCGCCCATTACATCCTGGGTCTGATTAAGGAACTGGCCGGCACCAAGGACATGATCTGCGAGACGATTTAGTTTGGTGTTTGCTCGATAAAAGGCACCTGAAAATTGCATCAAAGAGGCTGTTTATCCTGTAGATGGGGTATCGTAAAATAAAAGACACTTCCCTTATCTAAACTGCTTTCTGCCCAAATCGTCCCACCGTGCTGCTCAATTATCTGTTTGCATATATACAGTCCCAGACCCAAATGGGCATTTTTATGGTTTTTTACTAAAGAGGGTTCCAGTTTATAATATCTTTCAAAGATCCTTTGCAGTTGGTCTTCAGGGATGCCGACACCCGTATCCTCAATAGCAACGAGAATCGCGCCGCCTGAATTTTTGGCAGAAATCTTGATATGGCCCTCGCTGGTAGACTTAACCGCATTGGAAATCAAATTGATAAACACCTGGGTGAGCATATCCTTATCACCTGAAATTTTAGGCAGATCATCGGCAATATCCATATGAATCCCGAGACCCGCTTCTTCAATCATTGGCCTGCCGATTAACAATGCTTGTTCAATGACGGCGGGGATATCCAATATCTCACGTTTTTGGTTCACTCGTCCTGATTCAATCTTGGATATGTTAAGCAGGTTGTCTACCAGAGTGGTAAGACGATCTCCCTCGGATAGTATGATGTTCAAATCCCGTTTAATCGTTTCTGCGGCTTTTCGAATTTTTTTGTCTTCTAAATTAATATTGGGCAAAATAGTTTTTTCTATTTTACCGGCGACTAACTCTACAAAACCTAATATTGTCAACGGGCGTTAAATCTACGGCGGCTATTAAAGTTATTGATGACGCTATTACCGCAGTATCAGCCGAACGTTCCAAGCTCGGTGCAATCCAGAATAGGCTGGAGCATTCGATAAACAACCTGGGAGCTGCCTCGGAAAACCTGACAGCTGCTGAATCCCGTATTCGTGACGTGGATATGGCCAAGGAAATGATGGAATTCGTCAAGAACAGCATCCTCTCCCAGGCCGCGACCGCGATGCTGGCGCAAGCCAACCAGCAGCCGCAATCGGTTCTCCAACTCCTCGGCGGATAGTATTAACCGAAGCTAAACCGATAAATAATTGAACACATGCATGGGGATAGGCACCCGCTCATCCCCATGCATTAATTTTTGATGGGACACCCGCCGTACACTCGTGATCTTTAATCATGAGTTAGGCGGGTTTATTATGTGTGGGGAAAATAATTCGCTTAGGTCATAATGGCGTATCGGTTGGTTTGACGGTTTGTCCGGTCATATCTCAGGACGGTTAATGCTTTTTGGACATAAAGTGGTAAGAAGTAAAATAAGTATTCATCAAAGGCTAGTCCGGGGACTCGGGGATGTAAGGAGAATGTATGAACCTCAGGACGCTGTTTAAACACCATATCCGCAGCAACCTGTTTAAATACCTGCTCTTAATCATAATATTTGCTTCGGGAATCGTGGCTGGTGAGATGAAGTCGGGAAATCTGGGTGCGGATACCAAAAGCCATTTGGTTAGCCTTATTGATCAGCTAATCCAGCACGGTGCTTCATTAACCGCAAGCGAGGGGCTCCTGCTTTCCACAGCTGGAAGCCAGATCAAGACTGCTGCCCTTATGTGGTTTTTGGGGATGACCGTGGTAGGGGTTCCCCTGATCCTGGGGCTAATATTTGCGCGGGCCTTTTCCTTGGGATTTACGGTGGGATTTCTCATAAAAGAGAAGGGCACTCTGGGTTTGGTGATGGGCCTCTCATCAGTACTGCCCCAAAACCTGATCTACATTCCCTTTCTGCTGATCGGGGCGATGGTGTGTCTTAATTTTTCGCTGTTCCTGGTGCGGGGGCGTTTTCAGGCCCGGGCTGAACTGTGGCAGAATTACGTTCTGTATACTCTGGCAATGATTGGCGTTACAATTGTTCTCCTTCTGGGGGCTCTGGTTGAAACGTACCTGTCCCCCTGGTTCTTATCGTTAATACTTGGTTAAGGAGTGGGATAGTGTGTTTATTGTTATCAGCAACCTGAGACAAAAGCTAAAGACTCTGGGCAAAGTCCTGGTGTTTCTGGTGGCCCTGGGACTGTTGATCCCTGGAGCAATACGCCTGTATGACAATTACGCACCGGCGGTTTCAAAATGGCTCCTGGAGAAGAACCAGGAAGCAGGACCGATGAACACCGAGCCCAGCCAGAAAACCTGGTTCGACGTGACCATGGATCAATACGTTCTCAAACTGCAAGATTTCTATTACGAAGAGCGGGAATAGAAGCAGGAAAAATCAGGACGCTGTCAAACTACTCTTGAAAAGCTGGGTTGGGAGAGGACAGCATGAAAGAATATCTGGATGGCTTTTTGGAGTATCTCAAATTTGAGAAGGGCTTATCCGAAAATACCTTGGAAGCCTATGGCCGCGATCTATCAAAATTTCTGGCTTACTTGAAGCAACGGAAGATTGATAACCCGAGGGATGTCAAACGCTCCGACATTCTGGCATTTGTGGGTCACTTACTCGATGAAGGAGCCGCTTTCTCCAGTTCAGCTCGCCATCTATCCAGTATTAAATCCTTTTTCCGGTTTCTGG
>JBLNCH010000122.1:0-4441 GCA_050260485.1 Bacillota bacterium
TGAACGATTTCCGGAATCTTGTAGCGTGCAATCAGGTCTTTAAGATAATCCTTCACTTCTTGTTCAGTCATGGACGCCAGCAAGCGGGCGAATAAACCGTTTTTTGCTGTCAATTGCTGCGGTTCTTCCCCGGTTGGGGATTTACCTTCATTCCAAACTGCGATTCGATTAACATTGCTTTCATAAAAGGAATCCTCTTTGCTCATGTCGAATTTTTGCCTCGTGTGCCAGGGACCTTACCGGAATCAAACCGGGAGAAATTTCAGTGAGCTTTAATTCATTTTTATTTATACTGGCGTTTCTGCCAGTGGTGCTTATTGTATATCAACTGCTGATCCGCAGAAACCGGATCACGGAATCCAAACTCTGGCTGGTAGCAGTTTCACTGTTCTTCTACGGGTATGCGGGGTTGTCTGCCCTGGCGGTTTTGGTTGTTTCAATGCTGGTCAACTACCTGGTACCGCGCCGGTTTTTCCCACCGGGAAAGACAAGAACCGAGGCTGAGAAAAGATGGTTGATCATCGGCATCGGCGCAAATATAGGATTGCTGGCCTATCTCAAGTATTTCGATTTTGCACTTTCCGTCCTGGGTGGCCTGGTGCACCTGAGCTTTCATCCCCCGCAACCGTTCATGATGCTAGGTATCAGTTTTATTACCTTTCAGCAGATAGCCTTTCTGATTGACGCTTACCGCGGGCAGGTGGAAAGCTACAACCTTATAGACTATTTCGTCTACATCACTTTTTTCCCCAAAATCGTAAGCGGTCCTATTACGCGCTACGGTTATCTGGTACCCCAACTGCAGGAGTCAAAAGCCCTTAATGCGGAGAACCTGGCCAAAGGCCTGTACGTTTTCTGCATAGGTCTGTTTAAGAAGGTAGTTATTGCCGATACCCTGGCTAAACTCGCAGCGGCAGGATTTGATACCAATACCCAGCTTTCTATGATTGAGGGATGGATTACCTCTCTCAGCTACACCGGCCAGATCTACTTCGACTTCAGTGGGTACACCGACATGGCCATAGGTGTAGCTCTGATGCTGAATATCAAGCTGCCGTTCAACTTTAATTCGCCATACCGGGCAGTAAGTATTAGGGATTTCTGGGGCAGGTGGCACATAACCCTGACCAGGTTCTTAACCGACTACCTGTATATCCCGCTGGGGGGGAGCAGAGAGGGTGAGTTGAAAACCCTGCGCAATATCATGATCACCTTCCTCATCAGCGGGGTCTGGCATGGTGCCAGTTGGACCTTCGTGTTTTGGGGCTTTCTGCACGGTTTGGCCATGGTTGTCCAGAGGCTGTGGCAAAAACTGGGCATTAAGCTTCCCCGGTTGCTGGCCTGGTTTATTACCTTTAACTTTGTCAACGTGGCCTGGGTATTTTTCCGCGCGGCGGATTTTACGGACGCGCTCCGGGTTTTACATGGCATGTTTTATCCGGCAGCATGGGGAGGGTTTAATGTTTTCACATCAATCGGTGCTGCCAACCTTTATCTAACCATCCCTGTTGCGATCATCGCGGTGGTTATGCTTTTGCTTAAACAGAATTCGAACAGCTTCACCTTGGATATCTCACCTATGAATCGTAAGGTTTACCTTCTCGCGATACTGGTTATCGTCAGTGTGCTGTTCCTCAATTCCAGTGTCCCCAAGGAGTTTATCTACAATGACTTTTAGACAGTTCTTAACCAGGTCGATGATACTTGCTGCCCTCGGGCTGTTATTAATAGTCTTGCTGATTGGCAGGTTGAACGAGTTCGGCCTGTTCGGAGATGCCTCCGGGCTAAAACGGGAACCGGTATCCCGGGACTGGGAACGGTGGGCCAAGTATCTATACACCTATAACTACATCCCCGCCAATTTTGAAGGCGTGATTTGGGGGCCTTCACTGTCTGACAACCTTAATCCGGCACTATTTGAGAACCTGCGGGTCTATAATGCTTCGATCAACGGCGGCAATTTCACGGAATTGAGGATTATGGCGGAAAACTTAATAGCTCATAATCAAAAGGTCAGGTACTTCATCATCTGCCTGGACCCCTATCTGACCAAGGACTCGGGGAGAAAGACCGGCTATCTCACCCAGCAGGATTACTGGAGTGCTCTAGGTTCCATAGATTTGTGCCGCTATTATTGCGATAAAATATTAAATCAATACCGGGGGACCAGGAATTACTACAACGAATATGGGCACTATGACTTTAACCGCTACAAAGACGGGCAGGACGTGGACCAGGCCATTGATGCCGCTCTGAACAAGGGCCGTAAGTGGGGAACGGATCAGTTCAAGGTCACCGAACAGGCTAGGCACGACTTGAAGGCGCTCATTGATTTGGCTCACCAAAACGATATCCAGGTTTTCGCCTACTACTATCCGCGGCCGTATGAGATCTATGACCAGAAACGCCAGTTTTATCAGGAAATGCACCGGGAACTAGATACCCTGTTTGATGATAGCGACTATGTTTGGGATTTTAACACCCCGGAGTACAAGTCCTTCACCAGAGATCACAGCAACTACAGCGATCATTGCCATTTAAGCCGCCAGGGTGCTGAGTGGATGATAAGAGAGATTGAAAAGCGGATAGCAGGTAGGGTAGAGTGATTAAAAAGGGGTTGGTGATATGGACATCTTCACCATTGGTTTCACCAAAAAGAGCCTGCCGGAGTTTATCGACCGACTGCAGACTGCTGGAGTGAAGAAGGTTATCGACGTTAGACTGAACAATACATCTCAGCTGGCTGGCTATGCCAAAAAGGATGATCTGGCATACGTTCTGTCTCTGGTGGGAATTGATTATGAACATAGGACAGACCTGGCTCCGACCGAAGAGCTTATGAATGGTTTCAAGCAGAAGAAAATTAACCAGCAGGAATTCGAAGCAGCGTTTAACAGTCTGCTCCAGGAGCGAGTACCCCAAATGGATGAGACGGGTGCCATCTGCCTGCTGTGTTCCGAAGAAAAACCGGCAACCTGCCACCGGCGGTTGGTTGCGGAATACTTCCAGCGGTTAATCCCGGGTACGAATGTAACCCATATCTGAGGGTGGACTCATTTTAGTCGGGCAAGAATTATGTCTCTAACAATTTTCGTATAACCACCTGACTGTTGCAGCGGGTACTGCAGTACGGTTAACCGGATATGCACCTGTTAGATATTGATACCGGTTTAATTTTTCAGCGGACTTTCAATGGTCTGATGCCGTTCTTCGCTGAGCAGCAAAAATCCGGCTAGCTGGTTAACCCATTTCGTTTCTGCCGACCGGCTGCTGGAAATAGCTCTTGATAATGAAAATGCATCCGGGCGTTCCAGTAATTCATCAACGAAGATAATCCTGGCCAGGATCGATAGCTTCATATCACCCAGCAGTTCAAACAGAACCCGGTAATCATTGTCAAACAGGCAATCGGCCTTAAAAATATCAATAAAATCGACCAGTGATTTAACCCGGGACAGGATCAACTGTACTTTTCCAGCCGGATCAGTGCATGCGAGCAGGTCCTCCACCAAACGGGGAAGGCGTGGTATGTTTGATTTCCGCCGTACTTTCTGAGAGGTAAAATTAACATATTGAACGGCAAATTACCAGGAGGCGAAGTCCAGTGCTTGAAGGGTATCATTTCAGCCATAAAATCAGAATCCGTTATACCGAGATTGACGGGCAGATGATCGTTATGAACAGCAACTACCTGAACTACATCATAGTTACCAACACCGAGTTTTTCAG
The DNA here is from genome assembly GCA_050260485.1 of Bacillota bacterium. Classification (GTDB taxonomy): domain Bacteria; phylum Bacillota; class Syntrophomonadia; order Syntrophomonadales; family DTU052; genus DTU052. Next base: position 3,730 of record JBLNCH010000122.1, read on the forward strand.
ACACCTTAAATTAAGAATGACCAACTTCGAAGAATCACAGTTTGATATCGCCCTGATTACGTCGTACCTTGAATTCAAAAGCCCGGCTTTCTTTGATGATGTTATCGAGATTAATCTGAGAATTGCGGAAGTGGGCAACAAAAGTTATAAGGCGGAATACGCCATGGTAAGGGAAGCAACCGGGGAAATACTGTTTACCGCCAAAAACGTCTATGCTTGCTACAATCCTATACTGAAAAAAAGCGTACCGATTCCCGAGTACGTGAAAGAAAAGTTTCGAGCCCTGCAGGGGAATTAAGACATGGCTGGATGTTTACTTGCAGTTCAAACCCTGTGCTGAAAAGATAAGAAACGGCAGACAGCAAAATATTGTTTGGTAGGATTTCAGCGAATCTGCGGATATGCTGGACGTCCTGTTTTTATCTGCTCAAGATTGACGGTCAGGGTTTGAGTAATAAAATATATCCAAAAGGACAAAGAATGTTCTTGGAGATCAAAACATGAGAGGAGTGAAGAGATGGACGCGGTGACAAAAGTACTTGATGCCATGAGTAAGGCAGGTAAGCCTCTGAGCGCCGGCCAAATCGCCGAACTGACCGGTCTTGACAAGAAGGAAGTGGACAAGGCCATGAATCAGCTCAAGAAGGAGGACCGGATAACCTCTCCCAAGAGATGCTACTGGGAACCTAAGTAAATTGCATTGTAACCGGCT
>JBLNCH010000123.1:0-6736 GCA_050260485.1 Bacillota bacterium
GAGCGGCCGATCTGATTTTGGCGGTCACCTGCGTGGGGCCGGAAAACGGCACTCCCGAGACATAATTGACCTGGTCGGCTACCAGCCCGGGCTTGAAAAGCTCCTGGTTTTCTCCCAGCCAGACCTCACGAGTCCCGGCATCTATTCTGGTAACGAAAACCGGCTTCCCCAGGGCAAGTCCTAGTCCCTTCCGCTGGCCGATGGTATACCTGTGTATGCCCCGGTGGGGACCCAGATACTCGCCGTTCGCGAGCCGGAATTGCCCAGAACGGGGCACTTCTCCGGTATATTGCTCCACAAAATCGCCATAACTGCCTGACGAGACAAAACATATCTCCTGGCTTTCGGCCTTATGGGCCACCGGTAAGCCAGCATCTTCCGCCATGGCTCGCACCTCTGTTTTGCGATATTCCCCCAAAGGTAGGAGGGTATGAGCCAGCTGGTGCTGATTCATAGCATATAGGAAATAGCTTTGATCCTTCCTGGTATCCAGGCCAGTTAATAAAAGATACTCCCCATTCCTCCTCTGGATGCGGGCATAGTGACCGGTAGCTATATAGTCAAACCCCATGGCTAATGCTTTGTCAAGGAGGGAGCCAAACTTCAGCTTACGGTTGCACTCGATGCAGGGGTTGGGAGTCCTGCCCATCATATACTCCCTGACGAACCGGTCGATAACCTCGGCCTGGAATTCATCCCGGAAATTCATTACATAATGGGGTATCTCCAGGTGAGCTGCCACTCTCCGGGCATCATTTACTGCGCTTAAACTGCAGCATGCTTTCGAATCCTCATCCTCCCGGGGCCAGATCTGCATAGTTACACCAACCACTTCATACCCCTGGTTTTTGAGCAGCCAGGCAGTTACCGAGCTGTCAACCCCCCCGCTCATCGCAACCAATATCCTGGGCATGTTAAACACCTTCCTTAATCGACTCCATTGATCATCCTGAAGGTTGCCTGGTACCTCCCTCCAGGTATGAGTATCCGGTACTCATCAGCAATAAATTTATTCCTGTATGAAGGCCTTAGCCGGATTAGCTTCTTTTCAAGCATTTACAGTTTATCCCGCTTTGAGACACAGATAAAGTACCGTTGCAAAGCGGCCTGAGTACCTGACTGTAGCATTATCATGATCCAGTAATAACATTGTAGAATAAACCTTTATCAGCGTCGAACCGAGGCGCAAAACCGTGCCCAGGATTATGGGGAGCCTTACCGCGCTAACCGGCAATACAGCACTTTGAGTCTATGCCTGTTGTTGAATCATTTAATTTCATTTAAATCGTAGGGGGTTTCCTGGTATACGTGGTAGTTCAGCCAGTTGGAAAACAGCAGGTAACCATGGCTGCGCCACAAAACCCTTGGAGGTTTTAACGGGTCGTCCCCCGGAAAATAGTTGACTGGTATTTGTATGGGCAACCCCTTGGCAACATCCCGATCATATTCGAACTTCAAGGTAAGTGGATCATACTCCGAGTGACCGGTCACGAAGATCTGCCGTCCGTCCAAGCTGCTGACGATGTAAATTCCAGCCAACTCGGATTCAGCCAGAATCTCCAGGTTGGGGACCTTTTCTATGTCGCTTCTTAGCACCTGGGTATGCCGGGAATGGGGTGCATAGAATATGTCATCGAACCCACGCAACAAAGGCTTGTTTCTCACGCAAACCCTATGCTCGAATACACCAAACATCTTCTGCGGCAAAGGATACTTGGGTATGCCATAGTGATAGTATAAACCCGCTTGAGCCCCAACGCAGATATGGAAGGTCGAATAAACATGGGTTCGAGTCCATGCCATAATTTCTTTCAGCTCATCCCAGTAATTCCACTGCTCAAAATCAAGCAGCTCCACCGGAGCCCCGGTGATGATCATTCCATCAAATTTTTGATGGTAAACCTCCGAAAAAGTCTGGTAAAAGTTGTCCAGGTGATCTTGCGATGTATTCTTACTCTGGTGCGTTTCCGGATATAAGAGAACGGTCTCAACCTGCAAGGGTGTGTTGGCCAGCAAGCGCAACAACTGGGTTTCGGTAATTTCCTTCTGGGGCATGATGTTGAGTATGGCAATTCTTAACGGCCTGATATCCTGGTGTACGGCCCGCCGCTCGTGCATTACGAAAACATTCTCGTTTTGTAAAATGCTGCTGGCTGGTAGATCATCCGGAATAATAATGGGCATGGTCATCATCCTTTCTTAACATCAAAGAAAAATCCGGTACCCGGCATAGGGTATTCTACACTATTTTTATAGTTTTTATAGGTATTATAGGTTGTAGGGGGATGACATTTCAAGTGCAACAACTGTTCTAATTAAGACCTTACTCGCTAACGGTTCATCGGCAGAATGCTTTAATACCGACCAAAATTCCGAGGGACTGTTTCCCATGAACTTCAAGCATATTGACCATTAATTTCATCGCGAACGGAGGAAAACCATGTCCGGAAAGGTACCCGTCCAGGCTGCTGTTTCAAGGCGTATAGCCTGAAGAGAATAAAGATGCAGGGGAGGTACACTTCCGGTATGTTTGGAGATGAACCTCCCCTGTTATCAGTTGTGTAAGCAGGATCAGCGGCTTAAAGCTCCAAGCCTGCTGCTATCTCGCGGTTAAACCGCAGCCAATTACGCTATTATTATTTGGCATTCTCCCTGTAATGGTTGATCGCTTCATGCAGCGCTTCGGCAGCCAGGTTGGAGCAGTGCATCTTAACCGGAGGCAGTCCGTCCAGAGCCTCGGCCACAGCCTTATTGGTGATGGCACTGGCTTCTTCCAGGGTCTTGCCTTTGACCATCTCGGTGACCATGCTGCTGGTGGCGATAGCCGCGGCACAACCGAAGGTTTTGAATTTGATATCCTCAATTCGGTTATTTTCCACCTTTATTTCGATCTGCATCACATCGCCGCAAACCGGGTTCCCTACCTTACCGACCCCGCTCGGGGTTTCGATCGTGCCAACATTCCTCGGGTTAAGAAAATGATCCATCACCTTCTCTGAATACAACGCCATTTAAATTCCCCCTTCCCCAGTCATAGGAGACATCGTTCTCAACCGTTCAATAATACCCGGCAGGACTTGCACCACGTAGTCCACCTCTTCCCGAGTATTGGATCGGCCTAAACTCAACCGGACTGACCCGTGGGCAACCTCATGCGGAAGGCCGACAGCTAACAGCACGTGAGAAGGATCCAGAGATCCCGAAGTGCAGGCCGAGCCGCTGGACGCCATGATACCCATCTGGTCCAGCATCAACAGGATGGACTCACCTTCAACATATTTGAAACACAGGCTGACATGCCCGGGTAAACGGTGAACCGGGTCCCCGGTCAGGATAGTATCAGGAATCAGCCTCTGCAAACTGCCGGATAAGTAACGGCCCAAATCAATTAGATGTTTCATTGATTCACTCATTCTTTCACCGGCAATTTCAGCCGCCATCCCAAAACCGACAATACCCGGGACATTCTCCGTCCCGGACCTCAGTTTGCGCTCCTGAGAACCCCCATATAAACGCCGGCTAAGACCGGTTCCCTTCTTTATATACAGACATCCCACCCCTTTTGGTCCGTAAAGCTTGTGGGAAGAACAGGAAAGCATATCCACCCCCAGGTCCTTGACATCAACCGGGATGCGTCCTACACTCTGAACCGCGTCGGTATGAAAGATGGCTCCCCCCTGGCGGGCAATAGCCGCCAACTGTTTAATAGGTTGAATAGTACCAATCTCATTGTTGGCATGCATGATCGAAACCAGTACTGTATTGGGTTTCATCGCGCGCTCCAGGGTTTCCGGTTCCACCATCCCGTACCCGTTCACGGGAAGAATAGTCACATCATAGCCTTTCCGGCCCAGGTAGGTGAAGACATCCAAAACCGCATGGTGCTCAATAGCCGTGGTAATTATATTTTGTCCCTGGGGCGGCATCGTTTCCATCAGTCCCAGTATCGCCAGATTGTCAGCCTCGGTCCCACCGCTGGTGAATATGATCTCCTCGGGTGAGGCATTGAGTAAGCGGGCCACCTGTTCCCGGGCGGTTTCCACTCCGTTGCGGGCTATCTGACCCATCCGGTGAACGCTGGAGGGGTTGCCATACTCCTCGGTCAAATACGGCTCCATGGCCCGAAGAACCTGGGGATCAACCGGAGTAGTCGCACTATGATCCATGTAGACTCGTTTCACATTACTGTCCCCTTTCCAATCCTATTGTGCGGACTCGCAGCCGGTGGAAATATTCTGTTTAGATTCTTCCACCAGGTCCTGCAGGCTGTAAGAATCCAGAACTCCTGCAATGGAATCCCGAACCTTGGCCCATAGCAACCGGGTAACACAATGGTCGGCTCGCTCACATTCCTCCGGATACTCTTCACTGACGCAGTCGACCGGAGCGATTGGCCCCTCCAGGGCCCGGATTATCTGACCAACCGTAATCTCGTCCGGTTCTCTGGTCAGTACATATCCGCCTTGGGGTCCGCGTATGCTTTTAATCAGCCCCGCCCGCTTGAGAGACGTCATTATCTGCTCCAGGTAACGATCCGATATCCCTTCCCGTTCTGCTACCAGATAAACCGCATTCGGTCCTTCATCCTTATGGATGGCCAGATTCAGCATGGCTCTTAATCCGTATCGTCCTTTGGTAGATAACTTCATACTGTACCTCCATTTCTCCTGACATTCTATGGATATAGGCTAAAAAAGGAAAATTAATACCACCTTATGTTGAATACTCAATCATCCGCTCCAAAGCTATCCTGGCCTTGAGTCTAACCGACTCTTCCACCATTACCCTGGTTTCCAGGTGCTCCAGCGAGTAAATCATCTTTTCCAGGGTGATGCTCTTCATGTTGGGGCATATCAAATCTTCAGTTGCCAGAATAAACTCCTTGCGGGGGTTAGCCTTTTGGAGGGGATGAAGGATTCCACATTCGGTTCCGATGATAAATGAATCCGCTTCAGAAGCCCCCGCATATTCAATAATAGCCCGGGTGCTCCCCGCAAAATCAGCCACATCGACTACTTCCGGGCGACACTCCGGGTGCACCAGGATTTTGGCAGCAGGATATCTTTGTTTCAGCTCCAGCAGTTCACCCGTCCTGACCTCCTCATGGGTGGGACAGCAAGAGTGAAAAAGGTCGATGCTGCGATTCAGTCGACGTGCGATATTATGGCCCAAGTGACGATCAGGTATGAAGAATATTCTCGCGTCAGGCGGTATCTTTTCTATGATTTTGGCAGCGTTTGACGAGGTACAGCAGACATCGCTCACCGCCTTGACCTCGGCCGGGGTATTTACGTAGCAGACAACTATGCTCTCCGGGTATCGCTCCTTGTATTCCAGGACATCTCGCGCAGTTATATCGTTAGCCATAGGACAGGTGGCGTCCGGTTCCGGGGTTAGTACCGTTTTCTCCGGACACAGAATGACAGCAGTCTCGGCCATGAAATCAACCCCGGCAACCAGTATGGTTTCGCATGGAGTTTCCCTGGCTGCCAAGGCCATGCTATAAGAATCACCTACGAAGTCAGCTACGTCCTGAACCTCGGGCCGCTGGTAATAATGAGCTATCACATAGACAGAACGTTTCTCCTTAAGCTTAAGGAACCTGTCAATCAGGTAGCCATCAGAACTTTTCATTCGGATGCCCTCCACTTGATGGGATGATTTGAATATATAATAACATAATTCCAATGGTTTTACTAGATTATTCAATAACAAATCCGTATGTTTCTGCAAATATCGTTGAAGATGCCAAATAAGGCTTGAGCAAACCCGGTCGGCTATTCCAGGCATTTCACCGGCTCCATTCACAGTGACTGGCCCAGGGAGGCGCTATCTTACAGAGGGGCTGAACGGGAAATAATCTCACCCGAAAAACGGTTGGAGAATGTACATTATTACATTATACAGTTCCCCTCATGAAAACTGGTCGCCTGCTTTATCCCAGATGGTACCCCGCCTGTTCTTCGGATGGGTTCCATCTCCACCTGTATAACAGGGCCCAGCGTAAAGCACAAATCGGGCGGAATCGTTACCCGCAGGTATGTATGAAAAGAGGCGAAGGGTGGCAATCCCGTAAATTACCACCCTTCAACCTCTCCGTGGAAAATGAATCCCTTGTTTTCTCAATCAAGATAAAGGGAGTCAATCTCTTCCTTATATTTCTCGGCAATGACCTTCAGTTTTAATTTCATGGATGCCGTGATTTCCCCGTTTTCCTCGGTAAAGCGCCGAGGTAGTAATTTGAAACGTTTGATGGTCTCATGCTTTTCAACCCGCTCATTCACCTTGTCGATCGCAGCTTGGATCGCACTATATGCCAATTCATGGTTAATCACATCTTCTCCGACTTCCACCGTCGCCGGCATTCCGTTTAATAACCCGGTTTTTATTTTACTTTCATCATAAGGCACTGCTGATTGCTTCAATATAGCAAGAATAGCATCGTAGTTGGGTACGACCAGTGCCGCTACATACTTGCGATCCTGACCGACAACTACAATCTGTTCGATCAAACCTTGGCTGTCACAAAGGGATTCGATGCGGGATATAGGCACGTTTTTACCGGTATCCAGGACAAGGATAGATTTCTTGCGATCCACGATCCTTATATAACCGGTATGCGATATCTCCGCGATATCTCCGGTGCGGAAAAAGCCGTCCTCGGTAAAACTCTCCCGGGTGGCTTTGTCGTTCTTGTAATATTCGGTGATAATCCCATTACCGCGCAGCAATAGTT
>JBLNCH010000124.1:0-4915 GCA_050260485.1 Bacillota bacterium
GTCCAAATCTCCCAGTTGGTTACGGAAGCGCTGTATCAATTGATCGCTCTGCTGTTCAGTGAGGATCGGGGTTCTGATGATATACTCGTTGTTCCCCGCTTGCTGAATCGGTGCTCCCCTGTCTATATCGTACTGACCCAGTACGGTGCGGATCTGCTCCATCTTTACCTGTTTCTCAAACTGGACGTGTATAAGGGAACCCCCGGTGAAATCAATCCCCAGGTTCAGACCCTGTGTAAACAGGGATACCAGTCCGGGAAGCATAAGCAACAACGACAGAATATAGGCATATTTTCTGAGTTTGGTAACGTACATCTTAAATCCCCCCTAAACCACGTACAGTTCGGTTTTTTTGAAGAGATCCGACACCATTTTCAATACCCACCTGGTAAAGGTAATGGCAGTAAACATACTGGCTATGATCCCTATGGAGAGGGTTACTGCAAACCCTTTTATCGGACCGGTTCCAAAGAACATCAAAACGCCGGCCGCAAGCAGGGTAGTTACATTGGCATCAAAGATGGTCCAGAACGCCCGGCTGAACCCGGCCTCAATGGCCGCTTTGAGAGTCTTGCCGTGTCTCAGCTCATCCTTGAGCCGCTCATAGATGATTATGTTGGCATCAACCGCCATACCGACAGATAATATGAATCCGGCAATCCCCGGCAGGGTCAAAGTAGCCTTAAGCAGTACCATAGCCCACAGGACAATGCATGCATACAGGACGAGTGATACGGCAGCAACCGCTCCAGGCACCCGGTAGTAGCCAACCATGAATACCAGAATCATGATTATCCCCACGACTCCGGCCTTAAGGCTCTTGGCCAGTGAGTCGCTGCCCAGGGTTGGCCCAACAGTTCTCTTCTCCTCAATGCTCAGGCTGACCGGCAGAGCCCCTGACCGGAGAAGAACCGCCGTGTCCTCAGCTTCTTTGAGGGTCTCAAATCCGCCTGAAATCCGGGCCATGCCATTGGGTATCTCTTCTTGAATGACGGGGTTGCTGAACATCTTATCATCAAGGTAAATCCCCATCGGTTTGCCAATGTTCTGAGAGGAAAAAACCCTGAACTTTTCAGCGCCCTCCTTATCGAATTGCAGCGATACCTGGGGTTCGTTGGTGGCGGGATCCAGTTCCGCCTTGGCTTCCTTTAGATTTTTACCGCTAAGTACTACATTGCCGTTTTCGTCCTTGAACTCCAGTTCCGCAGTCTGGCCAATGAAGTCTGCTGCTGCTTCCGGGTCTTCCACTCCGGGAAGTTCAACGATAACCCGGCTGTTGCCTTCACCCTGAATAATCGGTTCAGTCACACCCAATTGGTCAACCCGCTGGCGCAGAATCCCGATCGACTTCTGAATGGTATCCTGGGTTATTTTCTGGCCTGGCTTCTCTTGAGCTTCCATGACGACATGCAGGCCGCCACTTAAATCAAGGCCCAGGTTAATCCGCTCTTTAATTGGGTTATAGCTAAATCCGGCCAACAAGGCCACCACCAGAACCACCGCTATCAGTTTCACCAGGCTGGTGGCATTGACTCTTTCCATCGGTGTTCCTCCTCCCACAGGTTTAACACAGAATTATTCAGGATTTATAGAAGCTTGGCCCCATTAATCAGAAGCTCAAACTGACAGTCCAAGAAGGATGCAGCCCTCCGGCACATCACCATTCGGGTCAGGAATATCTCAAAGTATTCCATTACAGGGCAGATCTCGGTTTCAATCGACAGCTCCATGGTGATTACCTTGGTCTCTCCGTTCACTCTAAGAATTGACTCGTTTACCGCATAGTTCACCCGGTCGTGGATATCAAAGGTAGCGATGTCGCGATTCCTGACCCGGGATCTGTGGACGTGGGACTTGTCAGCCAGGATAAGAGCGGCCGCTACCCGGTTAACCGGTTGGCCGTTGCCCTCGTCATGATTGCCAATGGCTCCGGCCACAACCGCAATCTCTGATGGGTCCATGGACATCCGTTGCAGGATGGTGATGGCCATCAGAGCGCCGCTCTGGCTGTGTCCCTGTCTATTTATAACATTTCCGATGTCATGCAGGTAGCCGGCAATTGCTGCCAGTTCCCTCTCTCTTTGAGGACTCCCCAACTGCTCCAGAATATCATAACACAGGTCGGCAACCAGGGTAACGTGCATCTTTCCATGGTCCGTATAACCAAGCACCCCCAGGTGATCGTTTCCTTTGGCAATCAGGGTTTTAATAACAGGGTCATTTCGGAGGTCCTGCAGAGTTACCAATTGGGCCACTCCTAGTCGTCATTCTGTAAATAGGCAACCGCGCTCTTTAAAATCTCAAGCTCGGCGTTCTCAGATACCTTCAATATCAGGGTCTTGTCCTTCAGTTTCTTGACTTCTCCATGTATACCACCAATGGTAACTATTCTATCATGAACCCTGAGATTTTGCACCATTTCGTTATGCTTTTTCTCCTGCTTCTTGCGAGGCAGAATAATCAAGAAGTAGAAGATGGCAAAGAATGCCACCAGAAACGCCAGTGAACTCGTCCAACCCTGGGTTGCGGTTTGACCGAAAAGCATTGACTTTATTCCTCCCTTTTTATCCGGTATTTGTTCAGGAAGTCCCGGTGAAAATCCGGAAAGCATTTATTCTCCAGAGATTCCCTGATTCTCTTCATCAATTCTACCAAAAAATAAACATTATGATAACTGAGCAATCTTAATCCGAGAACTTCGCCGCTCTTGATTAAATGCCGCAGGTATGCTCGTGAGTACTGGCGGCATACCCGGCAATTACATTCCGGATCCAGAGGGCCAAAATCCTCGGCATACTGAGCATTGCGAATTACCAACTTGCCGGTGGCCGTATAAGCAGTGCCATGACGGGCAAGCCTGGTTGGCAGGACACAGTCAAACATATCAATCCCCCGGCTTACCCCTTCAAGAAGGTCCTCAGGCTCACCCACGCCCATCAGGTAACGCGGCTTATCCGCCGGGAGGTGACCCTCCAGCAGCTCGATGGTTTCATACATTACCTCTTTGGGTTCACCTACACTCAAGCCCCCGATAGCATACCCGGGAAAACCGATGTCCACAATCTCCCGTGCACTTCGCAATCTGAGGTCCTTGTAAACCCCTCCCTGTACGATGCCAAACAGAGCCTGGTCTTCCCGCCGGTGATGCTCCTTGCAGCGCATGGCCCAGCGGCTGGTCCTTTCCATAGCTTTTTCCGCATACTCGTAGTTGCTGGGATACGGTATGCACTCATCAAAGCACATGATGATATCCGCTCCCAGGGACTGCTGTATTTCAATAGCCGTTTCAGGACCGATAAAATGGCGGGACCCATCAAGGTGGGAGTTGAACTCAACTCCGTCTTCGTTAATCCGGCACAGTTTGGCCAGGCTGAAGACCTGAAACCCCCCGCTATCCGTCAGAATGGGACGGTCATAATTCATAAAACGGTGAAGCCCGCCTGCCTTGCGTACGATCTCCGGCCCCGGCCTCAGGTTGAGATGGTAGGTATTCGCCAGAATGAAGCCGGTTCCAATCTCATACAGCTCCTCCACAGCCAAGGTCTTAACGGTAGCCTGGGTTCCTACCGGCATAAACATCGGGGTGTCAACCGTTCCATGAGCGGTTGACATCCTTCCCAGGCGGGCCTGGGAGTCCGGGCATTTGTTTATCAGCTGAAATTTGAACATGACTCTCCCCCATACCTCGTTCAGATAATAATCATGGCATCACCATAGCTGAAGAACCGGTAACCCTTGGCAATGGCATGTCGATAAGCCTCTTTTATCAGTTCAATACCTCCAAAAGCTGATACCAGCATCAATAAAGAGGATCTGGGCAGGTGAAAGTTGGTTATTAGAGCATCTATTGCCTTAAACGAGTACCCGGGATAAATGAAGATTCCGGTCTCGCCAACTCCGGCCTGAAACCTCTCCCCGGATGTGAAGGTTGTCTCCAGGGTCCTGACAGTGGTGGTTCCTACCGCCACAATCCTTTTCCCCTGCCGGCGCGCTTGATTCAGCTTCCGGGCTTCTTCATCCTTTAGCTCGTAGAACTCTCGATGCATTACGTGTTTACGAATGTCAGCGACCTCTACCGGCCGGAAGGTACCCAGCCCCACATGAAGGGTCAGCCTTATTATTTCGGTTCCATTTTCCTCAATCCGGTTTAGCAGTTGGGGGGTAAAGTGCAGGCCTGCAGTTGGAGAGGCTGCTGAACCATACTCACGGGCATAGACGGTCTGGTAGTCTTCAACATCGCTATCGGTGGCGGCACGGTTTATATAGGGGGGCAGCGGTACCTGGCCTACCTCATTAACGGTCTTCATAAAGTCATCATACCCTTCAAAATGAATCAGTTTCCCCCCGGCAAAATCCAGATCGGCCACCACCTTCCCCAGCATCTTTCCACCGCCAAACACGATGCTGCTTCCCGGTTTCATCCGCTTGGCCGGCCGTCCCAGGCATACCCAGTCCTCGCCTTCCGGCCTGAGCAGCAATACCTCAACCCGACCACCAGTATCTCGCTTGACCCCGGGGAGTCGGGCCGCCATTACCCGGGTCTCGTTTATAACCAGGATGTCCTGGTCGTTTAACAGTTCGGCAACCTGATAAAAGACAAGATCTCTTAATTCCTTGCTATTACGGTCGACCACCAGCAGACGCGCGTGATCCCGCGGCGATTGGGGATGCTGGGCAATAAGATCAGCCGGCAGATCAAAGTTATAGGTGTTGATGTCATATTGATCCATTGGAAAACCCTTACCTGGTATATTTGGCGTAATGGCTGGATTACTTCGGACGATTATATCTACCAGCTCAGTTTACAGGCTCCCATCATAAGAGTGGCGGCAGTCGGATTTCCTCTCTCAATAATCATGCGACAGGAACAGCCGCAGCCGACCCTTCCGGCAACCTCGAGATAATTGTTTCCTTA
>JBLNCH010000125.1:0-4978 GCA_050260485.1 Bacillota bacterium
CCGGGCATTTTTTACTCATGGATTGCAGACCATTGGTAATGTCTTGAACGCCCAGCCCAATACCGGGCACATAGTGCTGGGACATCTACAGCAAGCCAGGCTGATAGGGCCGATCGTCACCCAAAACATTGATGACCTGCACCGTAGGGGTGGAGCTACTCATTATTACGAGGTACACGGACATTTCAGATCGGCTTCCTGCATGAGCTGCCGCAACCAGGTCCCGATCAGTGAAGTGATAAATCAAGTTGAAAAGGGCCAGATACCACCGCTCTGCGGTTACTGCGCCGGTATCCTGAAGCCCGATGTCGTCCTCTTTGGCGACATGATGCCCGCTGATTACCAGGAAGCGTCTCTGTTGGCCAGCAGGTATCAAAATGTACCCAAGCTGATGATAGTAATCGGATCCAGCCTGACGGTTTCCCCGGTAAACTATCTGCCCCTGGAGTTTAACCGCATTGCCATCATCAACAATACTCCGACCAGCATGGATTACAAGGCCGATCTGGTCGTAAGGAAGCAGATCGGCGAGGTGATGGGCAACCTCTGGGACGAGATCCTGGCTCTCAATGACGGGGTTACTCCGGAACCGATTCCCCATGGCTTTAACTTCGGCCACCTGGTTGCCTATCTTGATAGTGAGATGCGTTTTCTCTCCAATCAAAAAGGGCGCATGACCGTCTCCAGGGAAAGCCTGGCACTCCATGCCGGGTACATAAAAGCCGATCTGGAAGCGGCCTTCCATATTATCAAGGCCTTCCCCGCTGCTGACAGGCAACCCCTGGAGCAAGCCATGCTGCAGTTCTATCTGGCGGAACTGGAGAAAATGCAAAAAGAATTGGACGCATGGCTCTCGGAAACCGCTATCGTTCCGCAAGCCGGGCAATCCCGTTTTAACAAGCTCTTGCAGGATAACCTCAAAGATAATGTCAACGCATTCATCACCTACACCGAGGAAACCGATCCTGATCATGGTATAGCCGAAATGATGGCGGCCCGTGCTGCGGGATGTTATGGCTTCTGGTCCTTCAGCAACCGGGTACTGGGACTCCCGGCCGCGCCGGTGGAGGAATGGGAACGTTTAAAGAGGGTTGCTGGAGAGAAAGGAGTCAAGCCGGACCTGGAGCAATATCTGCAGCTGTTCCGGTTCTGATACCCCTCAAACCCTTCTGTACATCTGACAGGGCAGTTTCTCCTAAACGGACGAAAGCCCTTCACCTAAAATTTACTGATAATGCGCAGGCCTGGTTCAAACAACCAGGCCTGTTGTTTTTCGTGCTACTCTGCGGCTATTGTGTCGAGTATGTGCATTTTCACACCACTTCCGGCGGCTGACATATCCCTCACCAGGTTGTTGCAGCTGAAAAATTGTTACGTAACCTGCCGCATCCGGCCCTCCTGCCGTTAATATTCTCCCACCGGGGGGTGCGCTCCTTAAAACCAATGACAGCGGTATAGGATATAATCTGGTGGTCAATACTTGATGCAAGACCTGCCATACAGGTTGGTAATCGCTAAAAGCGGTGAAATACGCGTGAAACCTGTAGTATGTATGGAAAGGAGACCAGATGTACCGGATTAAATCTGATAAAAGAGATGAGGGCAATAGCAAATCTGACAGATATACCGTGATAATCCCTATTGCCAGCAAGCGGAAGCCGAAGCCGGCTCAAGACATCCACGATGCAGAACTGGCCAAGGCTGTTGAGACCCAGTTCAACATAATCCTGCCCGACCTCCCCCCGGTCAATCTTCCGACTGAACCTACGAAGCAGTAATCGGTTAAGCGGGAAAACTGAACTGACTCAAAAGGATTCGTCTAAAAAAACAAGAAGTATCCCGTAACACTTCAAAGTGATACGGGATCGCTTTGTTTATCTCCAACCATTGTGGAAGCAATTACAATCCATTGACTCTGAAAACCGTCTCTTTCCCGGGCACCCTCTCGTGAAATGAAGGCCGGTTCTCACTGCCCAACTTGGTCATGACCATTTTTTCAGAAGCTCTGAGAACTTGTCGAGGTTTTCCTGAACAGTCTCATCTTTGATCAGGTCTTCCCCCAGGCAGTTTGCCAGATAGTTGCTCAGAACCACTACCCCCACCTGGGATACTGCCGCTTTCACGGCGGTAAGCTGCACCATGATATCCTTGCAGTCGCGCTCCTCATCAATCATTCGGGATATCCCACGCACCTGTCCTTCGATCCTCTTTAAGCGGGCCTGTATATCCTGCCGGCACTCCCTTTGACTGCCATTCCCCTTCATTATGTTCCTCCTCGATACCTCTACCAGGTACTAGCGGTTAAACGAACTCGATAATTTTATTCTACTAATGGCCCCCGCCACATGTCAAATTTGGCACTTGAACATATCTAAAAAGCATGATATTTTCTTGTTAGGTAATACCCTATAGGGGTATGTGTATTTGCTGACAATGTATTAATTTATGCCTGCTTCCAGTTCCTACAGGTATTCAGAGATTTGGTCTCAAACGCCACTTAGACCATATTACATGCAGGGGAGGCTATATAATGCGAAATTTATCGGGTGAAGAAAAGTGTTTCCTCAAGGAGCTTTTCGGAGATAGGGTATGTTTTGATTTTAGAGAGACCCGTCATTATGGCCATGATATTGGTACCATGCCGGGTATCATCGGTAAGCTGGTTGGCAAGAGCATTCCGGCTGCAGTGGTCCAACCTCAGAGTGAGGAGGAACTGGTCACGCTGGCCGTCTGGGCACAGGAGAATCATATCCCGCTGACTCCCAGAGGCAAAGCGACTTCCGGTTATGGCGGGGTACTACCTATAAATGGTGGTATTGTGGTGGAGTTTAACCGGCTGAACCAGGTACTGGAGATTGATACCGATAAGCGCCAGGTTACTGTCCAGGGCGGTGCGGTATGGCAGAACATCGAAGCCAGGCTCGAGGAGCATGGTCTGGCTCTTCAATCCTACCCCACCAGTGCCCCTGCCTCCACAGTGGCAGGCTGGCTAGCCACCGGAGGTGCCGGATTGGGCAGCTATAACGCTGGTTATTTTAAGGATAGCGTTATTGAAGTCCGGGTGGTATTGCCCGACGGTAGTATCCAAACCCTTTGGGGGGAGGGCCTTAGTCTGGTTGCGCAGGCTTCCGGCATTACCGGCTTCATAACAGCCGTCACCTTTAAAGTGGTTCCGGTACAAGCCCTGTCACGAGGCGTATTCGCATTTTCTGAGAGTTCATCGCTGGCTGGTTTTATTCAGGATGTATATGCAGCCAGTCTGCCTCTCTGGTCCCTGAGTTTCACCAACCCTGAAAACGCCAGGTATCGCAACCAGATGCCCGTATTATCAAAACACGGACAAACCGGGGATACCCGAATTGTCCTCCCCGAAAAGTTCTTGTTATCAGTGGCTTATCCCTCCTCAGCTCAGATTGAAAAACAGCTTGCTGAACTGGCCTGTAAATATGGCGGGGATAGACTACCGGATTCAATAGCCAATCACGAGTGGCAGGAGAGGTTTAATCCGATGAAGGCCAAACGGCTGGGTCCCTCATTTATCCCATCCGAGGTGGTAGTTCCTGTTGCTTCGCTGTCATCAGTCCTGGCTCAACTGGCACGAAAGATCCGTCTACCTCTCCTGCTGGAAGGGTTCGGGGTCAAGGGTGGAGAAATCGTGCTGCTGGGTTTCGTCCCTCATGATGAACGCAAACCAGGCTTTACTCCAGCATTCGGCCTCTCGCTATCCATTTTGAAAACTGCCCTGGAAAGTGGTGGCCGGCCCTATGGCTGCGGGTTATACTTCTCCAGTTTCGCGGAGGATATACTTGGGCGGTCGAAACTTGAAAAAATCCGCGTTTTCGTTGCCCAGCATGACCTTCACAGGATTATGAATCCGGGAAAAACAATCGAGGTAAAACCTGTCAGCCGGTTGATCAGATGGGGATTGCCCCTGGAGGGTATGATAAATCTGGCCGGAAACCGTTTCCCGGGAAATCAAGCCTTTGAAGCTCACCCCCCTAACCGGACGCTGCCGGGAGACCTCAGCTGGTATAGCTACGCCTGCGCCCAGTGCGGATACTGCATCGACGAGTGTCCTGCCTATTACGGGAGGGGTTGGGAGTCCCAGTCTCCCCGGGGCAAGTGGAATCTGCTGAAGATGGTCGCCAACGGAGAAACGAGTTTGACCCAGGCGGATACGATTGATTTCCTGAAGTGCACCACCTGCGAAACCTGTATGGAAAAATGCCAGTTGGAACTACCGATAGAACCATCATGGCTGAAATTAAGAGGTAAACTGGTCCAGGATAAGGGGTTCCATTCCCTGCCGGCCTTTCATATCATGGAGGCCAGCGCCCGTAAGGAAAGAAACATCTGGGCTCATTACGCCAAGGATCGGGATAAATGGCTTCCCGAAGACATCAGAAACAAGCTCAAGGAGCACAGCGATATCGTCTTCTTTCCCGGATGCACCGCCTCATATGTCGAACAGGACATTGCGGTTTCAACTGCCAGGATTCTCGATAAAGCTGGCATCGAATTCGGTTATCTGGGTAAGGAGGAGGCCTGCTGCGGCATACCTATGCTTATGGCCGGTAAGTGGGAGGCCTTCGAGGAAATCATGGACCACAATATTGCTGCAATGAAGCGCAAAGGTGCGCAGACCATCATAACCTCCTGTCCGGCATGCCGACTGATCTGGGATACCTATTACCGGCGCTGGGTTGAAGACCGGGGAGAAGAATACCCCTTCCATGCCCGCCATTATTCAGAGGTAATTGCGGAACAGGTCGCCCTGGGGAAATTTAGCCCGGAAGTTGAGACAAAAACCAGGGTAACCTATCATGACCCCTGTCACATGGGAAGATGTTCCGGGGTCTATGAAGAGCCCCGCCAATTACTGAAATCGATTCCCGGGCTGGAACTGCGGGAGATGGACTTTAACCGCGATAAAGCTCACTGCTGCGGCTCGGTACTGACCCTGGTTGATGACCCTGAT
>JBLNCH010000126.1:0-2524 GCA_050260485.1 Bacillota bacterium
ACCCTGGTATTATTATTGCGTTTTACTCCGCAACGCTCCAAATTAATGCTTCTTACCCTCATCGGAGCGGCGGCATCGGCTGTTGCCATGGCCTTAATATATAATGTGGGAACCGACCCCAGCCGGGTCTATTATGGCACAGATACCCGGGCTTTTGCCTTGCTTATAGGGGCGGCCCTGGCCATGGTATGGCCCAGCCGGAGTTTGCCCAAGCAGCTTCCCCGTAAGTCGCAGTTTATTCTAGATCTGGTTGGGGCGGTGGGTCTGATTGGTATTATCCTGGTTATGTGGAGAACCAGCGAATATGATGCTACGCTTTATCTTGGAGGACTGGCCTTATTCTCAATTATAACGGCCGTCGTTACCGCTGTACTTGCTATGCCGGCCACCCTGACCGGCAGAGTTATGGGTTGTAAACCGCTCCGCTGGCTGGGTGTACGTTCCTACAGCCTGTACCTCTGGCATTTTCCGGTTATTATCCTTACTAGCCCGGAGGTGGATACCGGGGGATTAAACGTTGGCCGGATGGTTGTCCAGTTAGCGATAACCCTGATGCTGGCTGCCGCCTCCTTTAAATACATCGAGGAACCTATCCGGCGGGGTTCGTTTAGCCTAAGGCCGGAAAGAATACGTATCCCAACGCCGTTAATGCTCCGAGGTACTGGTGTTATAGTGATAGTTTCTTTGCTGCTCTTCGTTGTTTCAGGTCCGAATAATCTTTCAAAGGATCAGACATACGCCCACGCACCGGGAGTCCGGGGGATGACGGTTGACCCGCCGCCACCTGCGGAAAGTCCGCCTTCGCCAAATGTTGATTCGAAGAAAACTGATGTGAACAGACCGGACGAAAAACCATCGGTGACTAATAGCCCAACCGTTGGCCGGGAAGTTAAAACGGACGCAATGATAACGGCGATAGGGGATTCCGTCATTCTGGGTGCAGAACCGTATCTGAAGAAGATTTTTCCCGGCATCATCATTGATGGTGAACTTGGCAGACAAATGTATCAGGCACAGGATGTGGTGAACCGGCTCAAGGCGGAAGGTAAGCTGGGCAGGTACGTCATCATTGAACTGGGTTCAAATGGTCCCTTCAAGATGGAGGAATTCCGCACATTGCTGACATCTCTGGGGGATGTAGAGCAGATTGTCATTGTTAACACCCGGGTACCGAAGAGGTGGCAGGACACGGTGAATTCTGACCTGGCGAAAGCAGCCGCCGAGTTTCCCCAAGCGACACTGGTGGATTGGTATACCGCCAGCCAGGGAAAGGACTCCTACTTTTACAGTGATGGGGTTCACCTGAGTCCGCAAGGTGCCGCATGCTATGCTTCACTCATCAGCGACGCCGTTAAGGTGCCCACAGGACTTTGATAAGAAGAGACATTAAACATGGTCACTAATCGGTCTCACATCCAACCGGTCTCACTTGCTTGGTCATGGATGCAATTACCGCCTCGGACCGGGTGACCGACGAGGTGGTATCCGTTTTTTACACTCTGCTGTGCGAGCAGCCCCGTGGTCGTCTCCCTGTCTACTTAATCCGGAA
This sequence comes from Bacillota bacterium, assembly GCA_050260485.1. Lineage (GTDB taxonomy): Bacteria > Bacillota > Syntrophomonadia > Syntrophomonadales > DTU052 > DTU052. Next base: position 1,550 of record JBLNCH010000126.1, read on the forward strand.
GGCGTAATACGCATCCTTCCAGGTGCCGGACCGGTCCGGGAAGAAACTCCGTTCCCGGAACTGGACCCGGTTTTCGCGGTCGATCAGCAGTATGGTGGTACAGCGGGTGCCATAGCCGGGAATCTCGATAAATATCGAAGAGAGCATCCGTTCCATTTCAAGGCTGACCCCGGTATGGGGAAGGTCACAGTCATCGGCATACTCCTTGTCGGCCATGAGCGCAAACAGGTCCTCGTGGTTAATTTTCTGCTGCTGCAGGCAGGCGGCCAGCCCTTTTATCCCCCGGGTCACCTTCGGCCAGGGAACATCGAGCAGGCTGTTGCTGATGCCATGGCAGCCCCTCTCCAAAGGGCGGATAACCTTTTCCCGGTTGGAGAAGTAATAGAGGTTTTCCGGAGTCCCGGCCAGGAGATTGAACCCGTTATACCGGTCACTCTCATCTATCAGATCCCGCATATAGCATTCCGGGGATGTGCTGCTTTCCAGATACCGCTGTACCAGGTGGCCGCGAGACGGCGCCTGAGGTTTATGCCGGGATGGATCACGGTAGTTGGTTATAGCGGAAAATCTCCCATCAGTGGTGATCCCCATCCAGGTACCACCCTGCCGCACATCTCTTCCTGCCAGTATTGATGGGTTTTCCGGCCAGAAAGCTGCCGGCAGGGTCTCACGGTTATAGTATTCGTCCCGGTTGGCAGCTACTACCAGCCGGTATTTCGGGTGGAAGTCGATGGCCAAAAGTATTAGGCACATGATCTTAAACCCTCTAAAATAAGTTCTAAATTCATTATAATACGATACGCGGGAAAGGGCAGACCCCCTTCTCAAAGGGGTCCGCCCTCCTCATACTTTGCTCTCATCTGTTCCAGTGTTTTTATCAATTCATCCAGGTTTTCTCCGCGATCCCGGGCAGCCTGCTCGAGCGTCAGGTGCTGGATCCCTCAGCCGATGCACCTTACCCCGTTATTAATCAGG
>JBLNCH010000127.1:0-5940 GCA_050260485.1 Bacillota bacterium
GCCCGGCACGGGATCTACCTGTCAGTGGTTCTTCGGCCGCAGCTGCCGGTGCGGGAGGTTCCGCGGGTGTCCCTGGTCATCGCGGTGGCGGTGGCCGAGACCCTGGAAGCCGAGTTCCAACTGCCGGCCCGCATCAAGTGGCCTAATGACATCCTGATAAACAACCGGAAGATAGCCGGGATACTCTCTGAGGTTGTTACCAACCCGCAGCAGGGAATCGACTATATAGTTGCCGGTATCGGACTGAATATAAACAACCCGCTACAGGATTTTCCCGGAGATCTTCGTACCGACCCTACCTCGGTGATGGCCGAGAAGGAGATTCCCGTCTCCCGGGTAAAGGTCCTCCAGAACCTGCTGATGAGATTGGAGAACCGCTATTACCAGTTGCTGGAGGGAGATTTCAATGGTATTCTGAAAAAAGGGAAGAGCCTGTCGATGGTTTTGGGCCGGGAAGTGAAATTTGACAGCCCAGGCGGCCTGATTGCGGGCTGGGCGGTTGATATAGATGATAACGGGTTTTTGCTGGTGAAAGACAAATATGGTAAGGTTCATACCGTAATGTCTGGTGAGGTATATCTCCAACAACAAGACAGCGGTAATGATGCTTGATCGGGTTGCCCGGGGCAGACAGAGGGTCGGGAAGTGTTAACCTCCTGACGAAAGCCCGAATAAGGGTTAGAAAGGGGAGATTAGCCATAGCCATAGAACGAAGAACAGAGATTCTGACAGTGGCCGCCAGGCATTTTAGAGAGAAAGGGTATCCCTATACCAGCTTGGACGATATCACCAGGGAAATCGGAATAACCAAACCTGCGATTTACTATTACTTCGAGGCGAAGGAAGATATACTTTACGAGATATGTGTCACCCAGATAAAAAGGCTTATGGAGCAGGCCCAGGCTATTGCTGCTACCGATCTAGATATTGCTGAAAAGATCAGAAGGATTTTCACGGGTCATATTATGCAGTTTCATACCAACCGTGATGTGGCTGAATCATATTGGCGAGAAGCCGCCCACCTGTCATTGCCGCGGCGCAAAGAGGTCAGCAACATGCTGAAACAATATGAATACTTCATCCGAGAACTTGTCGACCAGGGGATAGCCGAGGGTGTATTTCGACCTGTCAACACCCGGCAGGTTGTCCGGGGGATCGGTGGTATGGTCTTCACCATCGGCAACTGGTACGATCCGGCAGGACCGGACGATATAAATGTAATCATTGATGCCTACATTGATTTCATCATGCACGGATTGATGAACAAATAAAGGTTTGAGGTTCACAAAGATAGAGTAATTCGATGCCAATTACCCGAGGTTGTTGGCATTATTTTTTGGGCAAGAGCAGAGAAGGCGTAACGTTTATGCATTAAAAAAGCAGGGGAACGGGGCTTGCTCCGTTCCCCCGGGGCCAAGCAGCTACGACCTCGATGCTACCATGCGGTTTCATCCCGTCACGGGTCAAGAGGGTTGCCAGACCCCTTTGGCTTCTTTCCATCTCATCTTATGCAGCAGGATAACCCCGGTATCAGGCAACTCTGAAATAACAGAATGCCCTAGTTTGCTGTAAATCAGTTTTATCGAATGCGACGAGGGAAATGGGTAGGGATGTGCGGGAAACGGAGACCATGGTCCTGTCCCCGTTTCTCCGGCCATCCAACTGATCCAACTTACCCCCTGATATAACCCATCGTATCCTTTATTAGTCCATTATGAAGGGGTTATAGCCATTTTTGGACAGGTACTTACCGATAACCATGCGCTGGACCTCGGCGGTTCCTTCGAAGATCTGCATGATCTTGGCATCGCGCATGTATTTCTCTACCGGATATTCCTTAGTGTATCCATAACCGCCAAAGATCTGAACGGCTTCGATGGCATTGATCATTGCGCAATCTCCGGCATAGAGTTTGGCCATTGAGGACACGGTTTTGAACGCGGCCCCGATGTCCTGCAGGTATGCCGCCTTCAGATAAAGCAGCCGGGAGGCTTCAGCTCGAACTGCCATGTCGGCCAGCTTAAACTGGATCGCCTGGAAGGTGCCGATCGGTTTGCCAAACTGTTGTCTCTCATTGGCATAGTTGAGAGCTGCTTCAACGCATGCGGTGGCAATACCGGTAGCCAGAGCGGCGATGGCGGTCCGGGACAGGTCCAGGGTCTCCATCAGTATAGGAAGCCCTCCGCCTTCTTTCCCTATCATCATCCAACCCGGTACCCGGACATCTTCAAAGATGACCTGGGTGGTGCTGGAACTCCTGATGCCCAGCTTGTCTTCTTTGTTGCCGATGGTTAGTCCCGGTGTGTCCTTATCAACCATAAAGCAGCACAGGCCTTTGTTGCCGAGCTTCTTGTCCAGGGTGGCGAAGACCGTGAACTGCTGGGCGATGCCGCCGTTGGTGATAAACTGTTTGGTGCCGTTCAGGATATAGTCATTGCCGTCCTTGACGCATTTAGTGGATAAGCCCAGGGCGTCAGATCCTGCTCCCGGCTCAGTCAGGCAGAATGCGCAGACAGCGCCTTCCAGTTGGCGGCCGTACCACCATTTTTTCTGCTCGTCGTTAGCTCCCACAATTATCGGGTCTGATGCCAAGAGAGTAGAGGCGGCAATCGTGGTTCCCAGGCCGGCATCACCCTTGGAGATTTCCTCGCAAACCAGGCACTTGGACACGTTGTCCAGCCCGTCACCGCCGTACTCGGCAGGGACCCCAATGGTCATCAGGCCCAGTTCCTGCATTTTTTTGATGGTCTCCATGGGAACCTCATCGGCTTTGTCCCATTCAATGCAGTAGGGAACGATCTCATTGGCTGCAAAATCTGCTGCCATCTGCCTAATCATTTCCTGTTCTTCGGTAAGACGAAAATCCATTATAAAATACCTCCCTTTATTGAATATTAAGTCATTTCATTTTGATGGGGTTTAAGAATATCAAGTCAGATGTCTCTGGTCCATAAAGAGGCCATGGCCGGTCCGGTTCCCACACAGAGGGAAGCTCCTCCCAGGGTCAGCCCAAGTCTTTCCATTTCGTAGTACAGGCTTACGACGATACGCAGGGCGGTGCTGCCGACCGGGTGTCCCAGGGCGATACCGGAACCGTTGTGGTTGCACTTGTTCATGTCCAGATTAATGCCGTATTTTTCCTTCAGACGGATACCGACGCCCAGGAATTGCGGAGCAAAGGCTTCGTTGATTTCCCAGTACTCGATATCGTCAAATTTCATACCTGCCAGCTTCAGGGCTTTGGGGATAGCTTCGGCGGGACCGACACCCATGATCCTGGGTTCTACGCCGCAGGCGGTAATGTTGATCATTTTGAGCAGGGGTTTAATACCCAGTTCTTGAGCCTTTTTCTTGGACATAACCACGACTGCTGACGCCCCGTCATTGATACCTGAAGCATTGGCTGCAGTTACAATACCGCCTTTTTTAAAGGCCGGGCCCAGCCTGCCGACACTTTCCATGCTGGCCCCCCGAATAGGGTGCTCGTCGGTATCGAAGATTATTGTTCCTTTTTTCCGGTCTTGGATTTCGACGGGGACGATCTCCTGCTTAAAGATGCCATTGTCAATAGCTGCGATGGCACGGTTGTGACTCATTACTGCCAGCTCATCGCACTGTTCACGGGTGATGTTATACATTTCCGCAACGTTTTCAGCGGTCAAACCCATATGACCGGGCACCAGGGAATCCACCAGGGCGTCATGGAACATAGCATCATACAGTACGCCATCGTTCATCCGGTAACCGGAGCGGGCCTTATCCAGCATATAGGGTACCCGGGTCATGTTTTCCACCCCAACCACCAGGTAGGTTTCAGCCTTACCGAGCGCTACCTGATCGCAGGCGATTTCCAGGGCCCTCATCCCGGAGGCACAGTTTTGGTTAACAGAACAGGCGTTGCTTTCAACAGGAAGCCCACAGGCCAAACTCACCTGGCGGGCCGGCAAGGAACCCGACATATGAGGGTAAACCTGGCCCATTACAATCCCATCAATCATTTCCGGGGCAACACCGGCCCTCTTGATTGCCTCCTTCCCCACGGTGATGGCCATCTGCACGGCGGGAACATCCTTGAGTCCACCCTGGAATTTTCCTACTGCGGTTCGACAAGCACTTACGATTACTACCTCGTTTACGGACATGGATATCTCCCCTTTCATAAATAAGACTACTGTTAAAGCAATGACGAGCGCGGCAATGAAGCTATGCTATCTTATTGGTTCTTAACCAAATTTTCATCTTTTCGGCTTCTTTTATTAATTCATCCCGGAAGTCAGGATGGGCGATATTGATCAAGCCCTCGGCCCGTTCCCAGGTGGTTTTACCCTTCAGATTGAATGAGCCGTATTCGGTGATGATATAGGCGGCAATCGATCTGGGCACGGTAACTATGGTTCCCGGGCTCAGTGCCGGGGTAATTCTGGACACCATGGTTCCATCCGGCCTGGTAACGGTTGAGCTTAAAGCTATAATGGGTTTTCCGCCCTTGGAGCGGAAGGCGCCGATAATATAATCCAGCTGCCCGCCGGTTCCGGAAATCTGACGACCAGCCGAAGCCTCGGAAGCCACCTGGCCGTACAAATCGACTTCGAGAGCATTGTTTATGGCCACAACATTATCGTTCTGGCTGATAACATACGGATCGTTGCAGTAGTCTACGGGGTAGCTGGCGCAGGCCGGATTGTGATCCAGGAAATTGTAGAGTTTGTCGGTTCCCATGGCGAAGGTGTAAACCATTTTTCCTTTATCAATAGTCTTTCTTTTACCCGTGATCTTGCCGGCCTCATACATATCAACAAAAGAGTCCACCAGCATCTCCGTGTGAACTCCCAGATCCTTCAGGTCCGAGTCCACGATCAATGAACCGACGGTATTGGGCATGGCTCCTATGCCCAACTGAATACAGGACCCGTCAACCATTTGTTCCATCACATACTTAGCTATCTTTTTATCAACCTCGGTAGGGGGCTGAGATGGCAGGTTCATCAGTTTCGGATTCGTTGAACTCTCAACTATATAATCGACATTCGAGATGTGAATCGATTCACCACTTCCGCCGAGACAAACAGGTACCGATTTGTTAACCTCCACCACCACCTTTTTGGCTTTTTTGGTTGAATACGAAGCCATGGAGTTGGAGGTGCTGAAGTTAAAATACCCGTTCTTATCCATGGGGGCTACCGGTTGGAAACAGACATCGACATCGAGGTAGTTTTCATAAAGGACACCGGCCTCATGGTAGGTAAACGGGATATAATTGCAGAGGTTTTGATCCATCAGCTTCCGGGATACACCGGAGAAGTGCCAGTCGTTCACAATAAAATGCTTCCTCTCCGGGTCGACCTTACATACCGCAGGAACTGTCGGAAGGGTAGTCAGTCGGATCTTGACATCCCTTAGCTCATCTTTGCGCCTGGCCAGAGCTGCGTCACAATCCCACGGGTGTTGGACGAATTCGCCCATCTGTACCCAATCACCGGATTTAACCAGGCTGGCGGCTTGATCGGCTGTTATCAGTTTTCTTTTGTATTCTTCGCTATAACGCATGCTGTAATCACTTCCTTTCCTATCGTTTTTCATGCTCGAGAGTACTGCCACCTCACCGATGATGGAACATTTCATGATTTCAGATGATCAGTCTATCTTCCAGACGCTGCCCCAATACAACAGCATTATTGAATTGATAACCTATTCATTTACAGTTTTAAAAAGGGGGGAACGGAGCAAGCTCCGCTCCCTATCTACTATAAGAGGGGCAATTCAATAAAAACTCTATCAACACGGGCGGCTCCCATCTTACCACCGGTATACGGTTGTCAAAGCCAGGTAACCATAGCGGCTGCCTAATCTCCGGCCAGATGATGGGCCACCATTACCCTGCAGCAGGAATTATTACTTGGTATAATCGTAGAAGCCCTTGCCGGTTTTTCTTCCCAGGTG
>JBLNCH010000128.1:0-3473 GCA_050260485.1 Bacillota bacterium
GCGTTATCATGAATGAAAGCTTCGGTACTGCGAATTGTATTGTCTACTCCCCTTATCTGCACCATCTCCATTTCGGCATAACCGCCTTTCTCAATGGTTACAATAGTGGTAGGGTTCAACACCCGCATGCCCTGACCGCTGCCCTGGCCATAATGCTTCTCGATGTACTTCAAAGAGGCTCCCCGCTTGACGATGAATTCATGAATCCCATCGTGTTGGGAATCCTTGTTCCCCTGGTTGTGGATACCGCAACCGGCAACTATGGTTACATCCGCTTCTTCACCGATAATAAAGGTATTATAAACCAGGTCCTTCAATCCGCTCTTGGTCAGGATTACCGGGATATGCACCGATTCATTCCGGGTACCGGGTTTTACGATAATATCGATGCCAGGTTTGTCCTGCTTCGGTACAATTTCAATATTGGCGGATGACTGGCGGAACCCCTGGCCATCCTTCCTGATGTTGAAAGCTCCTTGAGGTATGCCATGCAGGTCGGCTATCGCCTCCAGCAGCTGGTTATCTATACTGCTGAGCTTCAATCATTCCACCCCCGCACTGATTTCGAATTCTGCAGTCACAAATAATGTCGTCTCTTATTAGCGGCCATATGGCTGCTGCCGGTCCCTGTTCCTGGATTTCACCATCGGCGACCAGGATGATCTCATCACATATCGGTAGAAACTGTTCGTTATGCGAAATAATAACTGCTGTTTTCTGTTCATTCCCCCGGTGTCGGTTTACGATCACGCTGATCAGTTTCTGAATCGTCCACAGATCAACCCCTGCTTCCGGCTCATCAAAGATGGTGATCCTGGCGTCCTTGGCCAATAACTGCGCCACCTCCAGGCGTTTGGTCTCCCCTCCGCTTAAGCTGGCCCCCAGATCCCGGCCGATGTAGTCTTCCGGACAGAGTCCAACATCTCTCAGATATGACCTTATACCCATCTCATCTATGCGAGGATTGGCTATACGCATTACCTCCTCAACATACACCCCTTTAAATCTTGGAGGCTGCTGAAAGGCATAGGCTATTCCCTTGCGGGCTCTTTCAGTAATACTGAGGTTGGTTATATCTTCTCCATCAAAAATGACCTGGCCTTCAGTCGGTTGGTAGATTCCCATGATTACTTTGGCAATCGAGGTCTTACCTCCTCCATTCGGTCCGGTTATGGCATACAGTTTCCCGCTTTCGAAAGTAAGGTTGATGTTCCGTAATATCTCTTTGGCATCGCCATTGCTGCCGTTCAGATTCAATCCAATGTTTCTGAGTTCTAACATATGTTATCCCCCTTCTTTCACTTCTGAATTTATTAAGTTCTGTATCCTGATGTCGTTACCGGGTTATGACGTTAATATTCTCCCGGCTAATGAGCTACATAATCATTGGATATGCTTGTGCTTCTATTAGATTATAACCTGATGTATCAGTGATTGAAAGGTGATTGTACCCATAATGAGTGCGTTTTCCCAATATTTTCGAACCAAAAGGAGTTTATTCCCAATTTATCCAGGCAATCAGGGTTCACTCCCAATTCGTTAACAACATATTGCAATCCTGCTCAGGAAAGCGTATTATATTATTAGATGTTTAGATAATTATCTAATTATTTATGCAAATGGCCTTTATGCAAAGGGGGAATTTGGTTGTCATTAAACCAAATCTTCAAAGCCCTGTCTGATAGTACCCGTCGTAAGATACTGCGCTTGCTGCAAGGGCAGGATATGTCGGCCGGTGATATTGCCCAGCATTTTAACATTAGTAAACCGAGTATATCTCATCACCTGAATGTCTTGAAGCAGGCCAATCTTGTGCAGGATGTTCGTCATGGTCAAAACATCTACTACTCAATTAACAGCACGGTCTTCCAGGAGGTTATTGGATGGTTCTTTGAGGTAATGAATTACGATGGCAAGAATAAGGAAGACTGTCGACTCGAAACCCATAATAAACCGGGAGGCGATAACGAATGACAAAACGCGGTTACAGACTGGAGTGGGAAACGCTCAAGCAGGACTGGCCTTTATGGGTCATCATGATCGGTTTGCTCGTTGCGGCTTTTTGTTTCTATCCTCACCTGCCGGAACAAGTTCCCTCCCATTGGAATTTAAAAGGTGAGATTGATTCTTACACCAGTCGAACTTGGGGAGCTTTTTTAATGCCACTGCTAGTTCCGGCTCTATACCTGATGATGATACTGCTGCCGGTGATCGATCCCCGGCGAGATAATTATGTTCGCTTCCAGGACGCTTACCGGTTAATGCGCTGGAGCCTGATTCTGTTTCTGGGCGGGCTTTACGTTCTGACCATGCTGTTTTCGTTGGGTTATAACATCAATGTCAGCCTGATCGTAAAGGCCGGGGTGTCCTTGCTGTTGACTGTTATCGGCAATTTCATGGGCCAGTTCCGACATAATTACTTTGTGGGCATAAAGACCCCCTGGACTCTGGCCAGTGAAGAGGTATGGCACCAGACCCACCGGCTGGGAGGTCGTGTATGGGTATTGGGTGGCCTGGTTTGTCTGGCTATGTCTCCAATAAATTATCCGTGGGCCAATTACCTTTATTTTGTCTCCATCATGGTTATGGCACTGCTCCCCATGGTTTATTCGTATCTCCTTTACCGGCGTATTGCGGCTTAGGTTTCTATTTAAGCATCAAATTCGAGATTGAAATACGAGCCATCCATGACCGGGACGGCAGAAACCAGGCCGTCCCCTGTCATTCGATTGAGGGCAGATCCATCACAAAGGGCGAAATGGATTATCACATTCCGCCCTTTCTTCTTCCGCAATATGGATTGGTCTGAAAATACGACTCTCTGGTAAAGCAGTTGCTCTTTTGCGATGGGTGGTGCGTTCACCATCCTTGTTACTTAACCATTCTTATGTGGCTGAGGCACTCTCTTGACCAGTTCTTCACTCAGTCGTACAACCTCATCATCTGTGTATCCCTCGACATTCCCCTGGTCCATAAGGTGGTTGAGCTGAGGATTCCAGGAGAGCCGGCCCAAAAGAGGTATTTTCAGTTGGTCCGCCACCTCCTGGGCATGAGAGACACCAAACAATTCCAACTGCTCGTCACAATAAGGACAGCGGGCATAGCTCATATTCTCTACCAGTCCTGCTATCGGGATATTCAGTTTCTTGACCATCTTGACCGCCTTTTTTACCACCATCAGTACCAATTCCTGGGGAGCGGATACCACTACAATCCCGTCAACCGGCAGTGACTGCATAACGGTCAGGGGAACATCGCCCGTACCCGGTGGCAGGTCCACCAGAAGGTAATCCAATTCCCGCCAGTCAGTTTCCTTCCAGAACCGCTTGACCATACCGGCCAGCAAGGGTCCTCTCCAGATGACCGGTTCATCTTCACCAGGAAGGAAAAGGTTGACTGAGATAATCTTTATTCCCTGGCTGGTTGTTGGAGGAACTATGCCAAAGTCGGTGGCCTTCAGATTTCCAGCCTCA
>JBLNCH010000129.1:0-6812 GCA_050260485.1 Bacillota bacterium
GCAGTCTCATCGACCAAGACTATATCATCAGCAGTCATGGTCTGGTAATCCATACCGCTGGGGGTGATCAGCATACCCGGTCTGTCCGGCAATCTGACACTTACATTACCCCAGGTACCCCGCACCAGACCTTGGGCAAGCATCTCCTTTGCGGTATTGACTACCTCCCGGCGCAGCTGTTCGTAATTCATTCTAGCCTCCCTCGGTGTTTACCACCGTGTTATTAAGATTAGCCAGGGTTTTACGGTAAGGCCAGCGGGCAATCCCTCTTTCAGTAATGATGGCGCTTATCAAATGCCCGGGGGTAACATCAAAAGCAGGATTTATTACCGCAACCTCCGGCAGAGTAATAAAGGATTCTCCGATTTTTCTTACCTCATCCGGATTTCGGGACTCGATGGGAATCTCGGTCCCACTGTGAATACTCAAATCTATAGAAGAGAACGGGGCGGCCACAAAAAAAGGTATCCGGTGGTGTTGAGCTAGGACCGCCAATCCATAAGTCCCGATCTTGTTAGCGGTATCACCATTGGCTGCGATCCGGTCCGCTCCGGTTATAACCACATCAACCTGGCCTGAGCTCATGATATACCCGGCCATGTTGTCGGTTATCAGGGTGACCGGAATGCCGTCCTGGGTCAATTCCCAGACGGTAAGCCGTGATCCCTGCAGAACCGGCCGGGTCTCACAGGCCCAGACCATTTCCACCTTACCGCAGGCGAAGGCCGAGCGGACCAGCCCCAAAGCGGTTCCGTGTCCGCAGGTGGCCAGGGCCCCCGCATTACATATTGTGAGCACCCGGGATCCCGGACCTAGAAGGGCGGCTCCCAGCTCTCCCAGACACCGGTTTTGTGACAGATCCTCCTCCTGCATCCGGTTGGCTTCAGCCACCAGATGCTCCTTGATGATCTGGGTGTCCAGGTGGCTTGACTCCCGGTAGGCCTTCATCATTCTATCTACTGCCCAGCGCAGGTTGACTGCAGTTGGCCTTGTATTTATCAGTATTTCACCGGCTCTGCCGAGTTCCCGATCCAGATCCTCCTTGCTGCCGGTATGCAGAACCGCCGCCAGGGCTATGCCATAAGCAGCAGTAACACCAATCAGCGGTGCACCTCTGACCTCAAGTCTCTTAATCGCCTCTGCCACCTGTTCAACCGATGACAGCAGCCGGTAGCGGATCTCCCCGGGCAGCCGGGTCTGGTCCAGGATTCTGATGCTGTTCCCCTGCCACTCGACCGTTTTCATCACTATTTCACCCGGATTCTATCGGGTACCATACCGCACTCACACCCGGCCGGGGACGGTATCTTTTCGATAGCCCTGGTAATGGTTTCTCGCAATCTGGAGATATTGCTCTGCATACAGCTCACAACCTCGGCGTGGGTCAGCTTACCGGGAGATATCCCGGCCGCAAAGTTGGTGACCATCGCCACCGTGGAGTAGCATATCCCCAGTTCCCGAGCCAGTACCGCCTCGGGCACGGTAGTCATCCCGATTATGTCTCCTCCCAGGACCTTGAACATCTTGATCTCGGCAGCGGTTTCAAATCGGGGCCCCTCAGTGCAAACGTAGGTTCCCCGCTCGAAAACATCAGTTCCGGTGGTGGAGGCTGCCTCAAAAAGTACCCTTCTCATTTCCGGGCAATAGGGTTCGGTCATATCGACATGGACTACTCCCCGTTCATCGCCGGCAAAGAAAGTGGGTATCCTGCTCTTGGTGAAGTCAATAAACTGATCCACTACCACAATGGAACCCGGCTTGTAATCAAAATTTAAGGAACCAACCGCTGCAGTGGCGATGATTCGTTTAACCCCGATCCTGTACAGGGCTTCGATATTGGCCCGGTAGTTGATCAGGTGTGGTGGGATCGAGTGGTCGCCGCCATGTCTGGGCATGAAGGCAACTGTTCGTCCCCGGTAATTACCGAGTTTAACCTTAGTCTCGCCGTAACTGGTTGATACCACCTCATTATGTGCATCTTCCATGATCGCCGGGTCATATACACCAGTTCCGCCAATGATACCTACCATATCCATCTTGTCTCCTCCTCACTCAATAAACAGAGCCGCAGCGAAATCCTGGCTGCTGAAATCCTCCAGGTCCTGAATGCTTTCACCGACACCCAGTAGTTTGACTGGAATCTTTAACTCACGGGCCAAAGCCACCACAATTCCTCCTTTGGCGGTTCCGTCCAGCTTGGTCAAAACGATTCCTGATATACCCGTGGATTCTTTAAAACTCCTGGCCTGGCTCACCGCATTCTGTCCCGTGGTAGCGTCCAGAACCAGCAGCACCTCATGAGGTCCATCCTCGATTTCGCGCTGGATTACCCGCCTGACCTTGGCAATCTCCGCCATAAGGTTGGTCTTGGTGTGCAGACGGCCGGCAGTATCAATTATAAGAACGTCAATCCTCCTGGCCTGAGCGGCTTTTAACGCGTCAAACACTACCGCCGCCGGATCCGCTCCGGCATGGTGCTTTATTATCTCAACCCCAACTTGATCGGCCCAGATCTGTAGTTGTTCAATGGCCGCAGCACGGAATGTATCACCCGCTGCCAGCAGCACTTTTTTGCCCTGGGATTTTAAACGGTAAGCCATTTTGGCTATGGTGGTCGTTTTGCCCACCCCGTTTACACCTACCATCAGAAACACGGTTGTTCCATGAGAGGCAAAGCGCAGGGGCTGACTTATCTCGGACATGATATCCGAGATATGGGTTTTCAAAACCTCTTTTACCTCTTCCGGCTTTGATATCCGGTTTTCTTTAACCTGTCGCCGCAATTCTCTGATCAGGTCCTGGGTAGTTAAGACCCCGATATCAGACCCAATCAAGATCTCTTCCAACTCCTCGAAAAAATCCTCATCTAAGGCCCGGCTGCTCTTAATCAGGCCCTCCACTTTACTGACAATATTTTGCCGAGTCTTAGTAAAGCCTTGCCGTATGCGATTAAAAATCCCTATCGCTCCTTTCTGGTATCAGGTCTCCAGCTTTTCAACCCGTCATGAGGCTGCTGTTTGTCTATTTTAACCGGCCATTGACTCTACCTCTTTAGACCTCAGAGAATAGACTTCTGACATGCCCTGCTCGGGCATTGTCACCCCGAATATGTTGTCGGCCACTTCCACCGTGCCTTGACGGTGGGTAATCACAATAAACTGCATCCGATCAGCCAGCCGTTTTAGAAATTCGGTGAATCTTGTTAGGTTAGCATCATCCAGGGATGAATCAACTTCATCAAACAGGCAGAAAGGGGTGGGTTTCAATATTAGAAGCGAGAAAATGAAGGCTATACAGGTCAATGCGCGCTCCCCTCCTGATAGCAAATTAAGAGATTGGCGCCTTTTGCCCGGCATCTTGACCATGATCTCGACCCCCGACTGCCAGTGGTCATCGTGGTTTTCCAGTATAAGTTCCGCATCTCCTCCCTGAAAGATGCTGTTGAAGGTTTTCTTGAAACTGGAATTGGCAACCACTAGGAAATCACGGAAACGTGTATTCATTATCTCCTCGGTATCTTCGATTATTTTGGTCAGAGCCTGTCGAGCCTGGTGCAGGTCTTCCAACTGGTTCCGCAAGAAAACAAACCGCTGATTGACTTCATCCAACTCATCAATAGCAGTAACGTTCACCGGACCCAATTCCTCAATGGCCTGCTTAACAACCTCGAATCTCTGCCGCATCGACCGCTGTTGACGGCTATCCATTCCTTCCCAGAGGTCACAATAGGATTCGCCGGCAAACCTTTCTTCCCATAATGAGAGTACATTCTTCTCTTCTGTTTCAATCCGCGCCTTTCTTATCTCAAGCTGCTTGATCTTTTCCTCCAGCATAGTTACCTGCTGGTGGAGAGCTTCTGCGGCCTCTTGATGCGTCACCGCCCGGTTCTGACTGGCAGTGGTTTTCCGGTTTAAGTCTTCCAGGAGTCTCTCGATTTCCTCTAATTCCTGGTGAGTGCGTTCTTTTTCCACCTCCAGAGACCGTATCCGTTTTTCCTCTACCTCAATCACCTGCGTAAACCTGGTTATCTGCCGCTGGTAATCCTCCATACTGGTTTCATACGATTTTTTCACGGCCATCAGTTGCTCCATCGACTGGCGTCGTCCCTCCAGTTCCCGCTGACAGATGCTAACCAGATCACTGTAGTTGGATTGTCGTTCGCGTAACAGATCCAGGTGTCTTGATATCCGGTTCAGTTCCAACCGCTGCTCTTCAAGCTCGCTTTCGATCTTGACAATTTGGGATTGAACGTCATTATATTGGGCAGTAAGCTGGGATAACTCCCTTTCCAGAGATGCTATCTCCCGGGCAGCGATTCTCTCTTCCGCCAGGAACTGGGAGACCTCGCGCATTGCCTTTTCAAGTTCTGAGCCTACCCGGTCCCGTTCCTTCCTCTGAATATCCTGTTGAAATACCGTCTCACTAATCGATTGCTGAAGGCGGGCCAGTTTAGCATCAAGTTCCTTAGTTATGGATCTCTGCTTCTCTAGGCTTGAGACAACATTTTGCAACCGGCTGTTGGCAGCCTCCATCTCCCTCTTTTTTTCACGATAAGAGGTCCTTATATGTAAAGGTGAAATTCGCCCCTGATACCTGCCTCCGGTCATTGCTCCGGTAGGGTTTATTATATCGCCTTCAATGGTTACGATACGAAGGCGCGGGTGCTTCTGAAACACCTGCAGCCCAATATCCAGGTTCTCGACAATCAATACCTGCCCCAGAACATGCTCGACCGCTTTGCGGTAATCGGGCGAATATCTTACCAGGTGCGTCGCCAGGCCCAATACCCCGGAGATATTCTTGATCAAATCCAGCTGCCGCCGGTCAACAGAATGGCTGCGAAGCATGCTTAGAGGCAAAAAGGTTACCCGTCCCCAGGAGCGCAGTTTTAAAAGCTTGATGGCGGCCTTCGCATCTTCGTGATCCCTCACCACAATATTTTCCAGACTACGTCCTGCCGCAGCTTCCACCGCTACCTCCAATCCAGGTGGTACTTCGATCAGATCGGCCAACACCCCTAAAAAACCGGGAATCAATTGCTTATCTTTTCTTATTGCGTTTATTAACCGGCGCACCCCTTCCGACATGCCGGTATGGGAATGGATACCGTCTTCCAGTGTCAGCACCTGTTGATGCAGCCCTCTAATCTCATCCTGCAGCGAAGCCAACTGTTTTTCCAGTTCTGCCGTTTCGTCCGCCATACACTGCCTCTTTGTCTCAAGCTGCTCTTTATCCCGGTTTAATCGGTTAAGGAGCGCTTCTCCCTCTGCCAGTCCGTGATCCAGGGAGGCCAGTGTCTCCTGCCAGTTTTCAATCGTCTGCTGCCGGTATTGATTGTCAGTCCGGCCCAGCTCCAGCTTCTCCTGATTTTTTCTGAGGTGCTCCTCCTTTTCTCTGCGCTGGTTCTTGTAGGTGGATTCTGTGCTTAAATGATCTATTAACCGTGTTTTTAAGCTCTCCAACTGGAGGCCGGCCTTCCGGTATTCGTCTTCCACGGTCCTGATCTCTTCCTCAACTAATTCGGCTTCCCGGCGCTTTGCCTGGAGTTCCACCTCTTTCAGGGTCAGTTCCTGTCGATGACTGTCCAGATCCTGGTCCAGTTTGTTCATCGTATCACCGTATTTGGCGATGTCCGTCTCTATTTGTGCCAACCGCTCCCGGGCGTGGTCTATTCTCTCCTGTGAGAGCCTGGTCTCATTCCCTTGCTGGTTCATTCTCGTAACCAGAGTGAACATTTTCTCCCTGGTGTCCGCGCTATCCTCACGCAGGACCCTGAGCATTTCCTCGGTTTCGCGAAGCCCCTGTTCCTGTTCATCCTCCCTGGCCTTTGCTTCCGCGAGCTGAGCCTTCAGGGATGTAAGGTCCCTATCCCGCGACTGCAGTTCCCGGTTGAGCAGGAATAAGTCATAAGCGATGATCCTTCTTTCAAGGTATCCCCTTTCAGAATCAAGTCGCTTGAAATTTCTGGCCTTCTCCGCCTTCTCTTCTAACTCGGCAACCCGAAGTTTCACCTCACCTAGAATGTCCTCTAACCTTATTAAATCCTGAGATGAGGCATGCAGTTTGGCTTCAGCCTCGTCTTTTTTCTGGCGGTAACCGGAAAGGCCGGCCGCTTCCTCGATAATTAAGCGGCGTTCAAAAGGCTTGGCATCGAGTACCTGTTCCAATTCACCTTGACCGATGATTGAGTAACCTCTCTTCCCGAGCCCCGTACCGGCCAGGAGACTATGTATATCCTTGAGGCGCACCTCATTAAGGTTGATAAGGAATTCACTATCACCCGTCCGGTAAACGCGGCGGGTAATGTTGATTTCGGAGTAATCGCTGTTTATCAAATGATCCTGGTTATCCAGAGTCATGGAAACAGTCGCCATTCCCAGGGGTTTTTTCTTGTCGGTTCCGGTAAATATAACATCTTCTCCCCGTTGACCGCGTAGATTCCGGATATTGGCTTCGCCCAATACCCAGCGAATGGCATCGGCAATGTTGCTCTTTCCGCAGCCATTGGGACCTACGATAACATTTACGCCCGGTCGAAATACAACCTCGATACCCTTGGCAAACGATTTGAAGCCTCTAAGTTCCAGGCTCTTAAGATGCATAAAAACCTCGCTGTGTAATTTAAAAGTCCTGGTTCGAGCTCGAACTGCCGGCCAGTTGAGCCCCCGATATTTGGAAACTATTATACCCGAATTGCCCCATGAATGAGCAGTGCTTTATGGGGAGATAAGGGAGACAAAAGAAAAACTGCTAACACTAGCAGCCTTTTCAGAGTGGTTTAAGATTTACCTGGGCTCAATTAAAAACTTGAT
>JBLNCH010000130.1:0-4819 GCA_050260485.1 Bacillota bacterium
CTCTTGCCTGGTTTCCGGGGGCATCTCATCCTGGCCGGGACCGGCAAACCCTATATGGTGGGTTACGCAGGTGAGGTCAAAACCCCGGTTAACCAGCTTAAGGGCAGTGTCACCCGAGCAGGAAGCCACTACCATATGCCTGATGCCAAGTTCTTGTCCGCGTTTGATCGCCAGATTTACGGTGTTCTCAGTATTGTGAGGACCTGGTTTTTCCCAATACATACAACAACCTCCCGCATTCTTTTATTTGCCCGGCTTAATCCTGTAAAACCTTGTCTGCCTCAGGGAATGGTTTTAAGGCCCGGTCCAGGATGCCATTCACGTAAGCCAGGAAGACCCCGTAATTTACTATGGGAACACCTTTCTCCCGGGCCCTGCGGATGCGGTGCAGCATCTGCCGGCGGTTAATCATGCAGGCACCACAGTGAATAATGAGTTTAAACTCCTCAAGGTTTTCGGGATAGCCCATGCCACTTGACCACTGGATATCTAGTTCTCCCCCCACCTGCTGTTTCAGCCAGCGCGGGATCTGGTGTTTACCAATATCATCGGGCTGACGGTGGTGGGTACAGGCTTCCGCGATCAACACCTTATCACCCGGCTGCAAGGATTTTATGGCTTTCGCTCCCCGGATAAGCTCAACCAGATCTCCTTTGTACCGGGCGTAGAGGATGGAAAAGGAGGTCATCCAAACGTCATCCGGAGTGTCTGCGGCTACCTTTGCAAAAGCCTGGGAATCGGTTATGACTATTCTGGGTTTCTGAGTTAACTTGTTCAAGGTTTCCCGTAATTCTGTATCCTGAACCACAACGGAAATCGCCGCGTGATCGAGTGCATCTCTGATGGTTTGCACCTGAGGCAGTATAATCCTGCCTTTTGGTGCGGCCGAATCAATCGGAACTACCAGAACGCATATATCACCTGGCTCAATCAGATCCCCCACAATGGCAGGTTCTTCGAAATCGAAGGGTGCCTCCTGGATGATGCGTTCTTTAAGTTCATCAATCCCTTCCCCTGTTACCGCACTGACCTTGATCAGGGGAAGCCCCAGTTGTTTTTCCATGGACACGATATCCATCTCAACCAGATCGGATTTGTTGACTACCCCCACTAGAGGTATCTTGCGGGTTTCGATTTCCTTTTTAATCTCCAGGTCAGACCCGGTTATTCCCACCAGGGGATCGATGACCAGCACAGCCAGATCCGTCTGGTTTAATACCTCACGAGTCTTCTTGATGCGCAGCTCACCCAAATCACCTGCATCATCAAGCCCGGCGGTATCAATAATCATACAGGGTCCGATAGGGAGTATTTCCATGGCCTTGAAAACCGGATCGGTAGTGGTTCCTGGAATATTGGAAACCAGGGCAATATCCTGGTTGGTCAGGGCGTTGATTAAACTGGACTTTCCTCCATTGCGCCTGCCCACAATAGCTATATGCAGGCGGTTGCTTTTGGGAGTATCCTGCATGCCATCACCTCATCCCCGGTTAGAAATAAAGGTCGCGTCGTCCTTCTTCAATCAGCTTCAGGTACTCTCTGGTCTTGGCCCGGACTTTGTCGCTTGTGATCTGCTGCAGGTGTTCTTCAATCACCTTTTCCCCCAGTGCTTTGTTCTCCGGCCCGGCATAGTCCTCCAGGTATTCCTTAAAAGTGAGTATGGCGTTGGGCTGACAAACGTTAACAATCTGACCCGTCTTGGCCAGAGCCATGAAACGGTCACCGGTCCGTCCGCTGCGATAACAGGCGGTGCAGTAACTGGGAATATATCCGCTGCAGCACAGGCTATGGATCAACTCCTCGGGAGTGCGCTCGTCCTCTACCTGGAACTGGGCGGTATTAGGCCTTTTGCCATCCGTTTGCTCCTCGTAGTAGCCGCCAACTCCTACGCAGGAACCAGCGCTGATCTGGCTGATACCTAACGCGAACAGCTCATCCCGGTAACCGGGCGGTTCCCGGGTGGACATTAACATTCCGGTGTAAGGCACCGCCAGCCGGATAACCGCAATGATCTTTTTGAAATCATCATCCTTAACCAGATACGGGAAGCAGCCAAGATCGACCCCGTCCGCCGGGCGCAGCCTGGGAACGGAAATGGTGTGGCAGCCCACCCCGAAATTCTCCTCCAGATGCCGACTGTGCATTAAGAGTCCCATCACCTCAAAACGGTAGTCGTAAAGTCCAAAGAGGACTCCCAGACCAACATCATCAATGCCGCCTTCCATGGCCCGGTCCATGGCGGTCAGGTGCCACAGGTAATCGGCCTTGGGGCCTGGCCGGTGCATCCTTTCGTAGGTTTCTTTATGATAGGTTTCCTGAAAAAGAACATAAGTCCCGATACCTGCATCTTTAAGTTTGCGGTAATTCTCCACCGTAGTAGCCGCTATGTTTACGTTGATTCTCCGAATGTTGCCGTGTTTTTCCTGAACGCTGTAAATGGTTCTCATTGCCTCCAGGATATACTCAATCGGGTTGTTTTTCGGGTCCTCACCCGTCTCCAGCGCAATACGCTTATGACCCATTTCCTCCAGTACTTTGATTTCCCGGGCTATTTCATCCATAGTCAGTTTACGGCGGGTCATTTCAGTATTTGACCGGTGATACCCGCAGTAAACGCAGTCGTTAACACAGTAATTGCTGATGTAAAGCGGGGCAAAGAAGACCATACGCTTGCCGTAAATCTTCTCTTTTACCTGCCGAGCGGCGGTAAACATCTTTTGCAGAAGCTCGGGGTCCTTAACCTGAATCAGTGCCGCCACTTCCCGGGGTTCCAAACCGCGGGCCAGAACGGCTTTGTCAATGATCGCTTCGATCTGGTCCCGAGGCACCTCACGGTTAGCATCAAGCAGAGACCAGATCTCCTGGTCATTTATGAAGTTGGTGTGTTTATCTGCCATTGAATCATTCCTCCCAAGTATATGATCTCATGGTTGGCAGCAGGCCGTGTCCAGGGTCGGCTGCTATATTTCGTCCCAGTTCATGGATCAGATCTATTGTTGCCCGGTAGAGCTCCATGGGGCTGTCGGTTACCTCAGCCTTGTGAGGGTAGATTTCATACAGTCTGCGATATTCCGGTGGCGTTATATTAGGCATCAGTACATTCGCTCCACCCGTTAACCCCAGTCTCCGCCCGTCTTTCTCAAGGCTGGACAGGGCAGTGGTTGCCGGCAGATGTGCCCACGGCAGCATCAGCCTGCTGAGTGCCAGGACTTTCAGCGCCAGAGTTACCCCACCTGCTGGTTCCCGGCCCAGAGGGGTTGCAGGATGAGGTATAAACGGTCCCACTCCTGCCATCTCCAATTGCAGGGTCTTCATAAGCATCAAATCACCCGCCAAAGCCTCACTTGTCTGTCCGGGCAGTCCGATCATAAAGCCCGAACCCACCTGGTAACCAAGAGTCCGTAAATCACGCAGGCATTGTAACCGGATGTCAAGCCTGGTACCGGGATGGAGACGGCTGTAAAGCCCGGAATCCGAAGTTTCAAACTTAAGCAGATACCTGTCGGCCCCCGCCTCACGCCAGGCCCGGTAATCCTCTACTGGCCTTTCACCGACTGCCAGAGTTACCGCCACGCCGGTTTTTTTTATCTCCCGAACCATGTCAGCTATCATTTCCCGGGTGTAGAAAAAGTCATCTCCCGACTGTAAGACTATGGTTTTAAATCCCATGACCACCGCCTCCCGGGCAGTCTCGACAATTTCATCCGGGGGGATACGATAGCGCTGTACCTGCTCATTGGACCGGTTTAACCCACAATAGCGGCAGCTCCGGATGCAGTAATTGGAAAACTCAATAATTCCACGGATATGAACCGCGTCTCCCACCCAGCGGCGGCGTACCTCGTCGGCCTCCTGTCTCAAGTCCTCGAGAACCTCGGGACGGTCGTCCGCCAGGAGGGTGATTAGTTGTTGCTTGACAACTTTCTGGTCCGGGTCCTGCAGCAATTGATAGTAGCGCACCGAGCTAACCTCCGTCGGCTTATTATTTGGTGGTTAAGGCGCTCTTAACGCTGACTCCTTTAATAGCGCCCAGTTTACCGGTTATTGATCCTATCTCATCAGTGTTACCATCGACAATCAACGAAATCACCGCAACCTCTCGCTGGCGATAGGGGATCCCCATACGTCCCACAATTATCTGGGAATGATTCGAGAGTATCTTATTTACCTGTGGTACCACCCCCATCTCTTCGATCACAATCCCTATAACTCCCAACCGACTTGACAATGCTCACACCTCCACAAATAATAAAAGCCTACCCTGTGTTCACTTCAGGATAAGCTTGAGCATGTCTTATCATCACACCTCCCCCTAAACTCAGTTCTTACCTTGTTCTCAGGCAATTGACTTGGTCAACCCCCGGGTCAGAAGAATCCTTCCCTCAGGCTATATTTAATTATATGCTTAGTTTATTTCACTGCAAATAACCTGAACCGTATGATATTACTCCAGACGAGATCTGAAGTATTCCGATTAATAATAAATTAATTATACAATTAAGCGATTTTTTCACAAGAGTTAATCGGCCTGTATAACCGGCCGGAATAGTTGAATTTTATGATTCCATGTGTAAAAGGACTTATAATTTCCCTGTAGAAACAATATCCTTGAAATATATTATTATTTGCCTATCCTGTGTGCAGTATTACCAATGGCAGTTTGGCCCCCGAGCCTTAACTTAATATATTTAACTAATTAGAGTATTATTATTCTTGGAAAGGAGGTGTCTACTGTGGCTGAAATCAGTGCTATTATCGACCAGTATAAGGGCATTCCGGGCGGTCTGCTCGAGGCTTACCATGCGATTCAGAAGGAGTT
>JBLNCH010000131.1:0-3984 GCA_050260485.1 Bacillota bacterium
GAGTTTCCAGCCCACTGTATCCGCAATCCTTGAGTTTTTCGGCCCCTATGGCCATAACCACATCGTAAGCTCCCGAGGCTACGGCGTAACAGGCATTTCGGAAACAGTCACTGCCGGTGGCACACATGTTCTCAACCCGGGTCACCGGCTTGTACTGGGTTTTCAAGCCCATGGAAAAAGGCAGGGCCCCGATGGTACTGGAAGAAAAGGTTCCGAACCAGAAAGCATCGATATCCTTGAGCTCAATACCCGAATCCGCGCTGCATTCCTTGATGGCCTCAATCATTAAGTCCTCCAGGTTGCAGTCCCAGCGCTCACCAAATTTGGTGCATCCCATACCGATAACTGCCACCTGATCTTTGATCCCTCTAGCCATTAACCATCCTCCCCTCTACCTTTTCGGTATGGCTTTCCAGAAGTAGGTCCCGATTCCCTCGACCTCAAACAGCTTACGGAAGGACATCTCTACTTCCATATTTACAGCCAGTTGATCTATCAGGCAGTCGGTCATCAGGCAGACAAACCGTCCGCCGCCCTCATAGTCCACTACCGCCATGACGGTCGGGGGGTCGAGCGAGGGTGCCAGGTAATCCAGGGTGAAGGTGGCCAGCCGGGCCTTCTTACCTAAGAATTTATAGTCCTCCATCTGGTCCATGGCCTGGCAGTTAATGCATACCCTTTGCGCGGGAAACTGGGGTGTATCGCAGACCAAACACCTGCTGCCGTAAAATCCCAGTATCTTTTTGAGATTACGATACCGGTCCGGAAGTGAAGAGCGGACCAGAGGTGGCCTTCTCTGCGGCTCAACCTCAATCAATTCCCGCCATCTCAGGTACTTGCCATAGTTCATGTCGCTCTTCTTGCTGTCGATGTGACCCCTGATACCACGGCGTGGCGGCAGTTTCAAGATTTTTTCCGTAACCTGAAAAGCAATGGCATCACTGCCGTCACCATAGGTGATCATCAATATACGGTCTCCAGGAGAAGCCTCCTCCAGTGCGGCTACCAATGCCATCGGTGCGCTGGCAGCCCCGGTATTGCCAATTCTGTCGATAAGGCTGTCCTGAACCTGCTCTGCGGCAAAGCCCATCCTCCGGGCCAAGCCCAGGCCATCGTCGGCCTTCAGGCCGTAGATGACCACCTTGGAAAAATCAGACTGTTTAAGCCCCAACCTCTTCATTAAGGCAGCAGCGGCTTCCACCGTAAAACGGTTGTACCCCTGGGTCTGGCAGAAGCGCTCTTCCCAACTGCGCACGAAGCGATCACCGGTTGAACGCCAGTTGTCGTAGAAATCAGCGGAGATGCTCTGGTAGCCGATTATCTCGGCAATCACATCTTGGTTCCCCAGCATAAAAGCTGCGGCACCGTCCCCCAGCAAAGCTTCAAACTGCCCGGCTGCCGCGCCCAGACGGCTGTCACTTACGGTTACCACGACTTTCTCACCCTTCTCGGCAGCATCTAACCCGGCAATCAGGGCGCTGGAACCAGAACGGAGTGATCCGGTGACATCAAGGGTTAAGGCCTGGCTCTTCATATCCAGGGTACCGGCAATGGTGGCAGCAGCCTGTTTCTCGCGGTGCGGGGGTGTGGTGGTAGCGAAGTAAAGCCGTTCGATTTCATCCCCCCGAAAACCGACGGTGCAGTCCAGGGCGGCAGCCACGGCCATCGTCAGGCTGTCCTCATCGAAATTGGCGACCGCTTTTTCGCCTTTGGGCACCGGGTTCCCATACATCTCGCGGATCAGCTTACGGTCCAGGCGATTGAAAGGAATATAGGCACCATAGGATATAATTCCTGCCATAGGAGATATACCTCCTTTACATCGTAGTTGGATACCGATAATTCCGGATCAGTATTCATAGAAGCCGCGGCCGGTCTTCTGTCCAAAATCCCCAGCCCGCACCTTGTTGCGGGTACCAACACCGATACAGAACCGATCTCCAAAGGCTGCCCGCAGTCCATCGGCCACCCGGACCATGGTGTCGATGCCGCTGAAATCGAATAACTGGAAGGGTCCCATGGGATGACCAAGAGCAAACCTCATCGCCTTGTCGATTTCCTCTACACTGGCCAGCCTCTCATCGTAGACCCTGGAGGCTTCCACCATGAGGCCGGCCAAGAGCCGGTTGACAATGAAACCCGGGGTGTCCCGGCAAACGCAGGTCTCCTTTTTCATCCTCCGGCTGAGGTCAACTATCAGTTCAACGCATTTCTGGGAGGTATGTTCCCCCACCGGGATCTCGATAAGTTTCATAACCTGTGCCGGGTAGAAGAAGTGCATCCCGATTACCTGGTCGGCCCGGCTGGTGGCAGTGGCGATCTCGGTGATGCTGAGCTGGGAGGTGTTGGTGGCGAGAATGGCGTCTGGTTTTACTATCCGGTCCAGTTTGGCGAAGGTTTCTTTTTTCAATTCCATGATTTCCGGTATAGCCTCGATCACCACATCACAGTCTGCGAGATCATTCATATCCAGAGAAGTGGTGATCAGCTTGGTCAACTCGGCAGACTGTTCGGGAGTCAGCTTACCCTTTTCCACGTCCTTATTCCATAGCTTCTGGATCTTGGCCCAACCCTTCTGCAGTTCCTTTTCGGATATGTCCACCAGGACTACCTGGCAGCCGGCCTGGGCGGCAAGCTGGGCTATACCGTGCCCCATCAGTCCTGCTCCCAGAACTCCAACCCTTTCAATCCTATCAATCATGGATCAATCCTCCTTATTTATGATTTTTTTGTACCTTAACCTTTTAGCAGTTCACGCGCGATTACTACCCGCTGGATCTGGGAAGTCCCTTCCACGATCTGCAGGAGCTTGGCATCACGCATGGCCTTTTCCAGGGGATAATCCCGCATATACCCGTAACCTCCCAGGATCTGCACCGCATCACTGGTCACCCGCTGCACCATGTCAGCACTGTAGCATTTGGCGATGGCGCTGTTGCGCACGGAGTTGATGCCGTTGTCCAGCATCCATGCGGCTTTTTGGTACAGCAGCCGGGCCGACTCTATCCTTATGTCCATGTCAGCCAGCATGAACTGGATCCCCTGCAGGTTGGCGATGGGACTGCCGAACTGTACCCGTTCCCGCGCATAATCCCGGGCAGTGTCCAGGGCAAACTGCCCGATCCCCACTCCCATGGCTGCGATCACTGGACGCGATCCGGCAAAAGCCTGCATGGCAATTTTGAAGCCCTGACCTTCGTCACCCAGGCGGAAAGATTCGGGAACTTTTACATTATCGAAGATGACCTCTGCGGTATCAGCAGCGCGGTTTCCCATCTTCTTCTCGTGTTTGCCGATACTGACCCCTTCCCAGTTCCGGTCGACCAGGAAAAAGGTCTGCCCCTTGTGACCCTTGCTCTTGTCAAGCGTCGCCAAGACCACGTATTTGGAAGCCACACTGCCGTTGCTGATAAAACACTTGGTGCCGTTAAGTATGTAATACTTGCCGTCTTTTCGAGCTGAGGTGGAAATACTGGCAACATCCGAACCGGCGTTAGGTTCGGTGACGCAGTAGGCACCGATCTCCCCTTTTTGACACAGACCGGTAAACCACCATTCCTTCTGTTCCTGGTTACCTGCGATTTCGACCGGCTCACAGGCCAACAGATTGGCCATGGGTGTAGTGGCAATCCCCCCGCAGCCCCGGGCCATTTCCTCCATGGCCATCGACCGGGTCAGGTGATCCCAGGGATAGCCGTTTATCTCTTCGGGACCGGCCATACAGAGGAGACCGGTTTCCGCCATCTTGTTGATCACCGGCCAGGGGAACTCCTCCCGCTCGTCATAGTAGGCCCTCACCGGTACGATCTCGTTTTCCACAAACCGGCGCACCATTTTGATTACCTCAATCTGGTCCTGGGTCGGAGAAAACCCGAATGCCATCCTTATCCCTCCCTTCAAAACCTGCCGTGTTTTCCTTCTCCCCCTACAAAACGTGTAGCCCCGGCCACGGTCTCTCCGCTGGCGATGGCCTCCAAACCATTT
>JBLNCH010000132.1:0-3226 GCA_050260485.1 Bacillota bacterium
AATTCCCCTTCATATTCAATGGTCCCAAACAGGTTGATAAAGGTCGGATTGGTCTCCACGATTACCGGTGCCTCAGTGCGGTCGGAATTGTCAATCACCAGATTTACCTTGTAACGGCGCATGGCGTGCCGCCTATCCAGCCTTTTAAAGAGTATTAACGGGTTCTGGCTTTCCTCCTGCTCCACGAATAGTTCCAGGTTCTCAATTATGTCGCGCTGCATATCCTCCAGGTACAGGACAACCTGTCGAAAACTCCGGTAATGGTCAAACAGGGCGTAAAAGAGCGGGGCCAGTGCTCCTCTGGCAGTTTCCTGCTCAAGAAGGCGCAGTCTCTCCTTAATACCTCTTTCCAGTTCCCGGTACTGCCTAATACCCTCATTAATGAATTCCTGTATTATACGCCCTTTTTCCAGCAGTTGTATCTTTTCGGTCTCATTCAACTCCTCGAATTCCTCAGGAGTAATCGGATGTCCATCCTTTAGAGGCACACTGGCAAACCCGTTCTGACTCCGGGTAATGGTAAATCCCTGAGTTCGGGCTTCCTGCTCGGCATTTGCGTAAAGCTTATTCGTCTTTTCGTAGAACTCCGTCAGAATCTGGTTCTTCTCCAGTTCGAATTCCTGTCCGTTAAAAACCTTGGCCAGGACCTGTTTTACCTTGCTGATTAATCCATCAATGTCCCGAGCCAGTCTTTTACCCATACCTCCAGGCAGGCTGATAGCTTGGGGACGGTCGGGGTCCCTGAAATTGTAGACATAACACCAGTCATTGGGTACATCGCGGGTGCTTGCTTTTTTTCTGGCCATATCACGTGCCAGGGTGGTCTTTCCAGTACCCGCAGGACCACACAGGAAAAGGTTGTATCCGTGATAAGGAATGTCAAGACCAAACTCCAAGGCCTTGATCGCTCGGTCCTGTCCAATAATACTATCGAGGGATTCAATTTCGGATGTGTCCTTGAATGAAAGCAGTTGGGCATCACACGTTTTTCTCAACTGATCTGCATTCAGTTCCAAGTCGACCCTTGTCAGATTTACCACTCCTTCATAAAACCGGACGTTTAATCCAACTTCTATTCTACTGCGAGCAGTTTAAAAAGTGTATCCCATGCCACTTTCGCCCTTGCCAACCCTGGTTCCGAGTTCCGAATAGATCTGAGCCGCTGCCAAAAAGCCAGTGCAATGGGTAACGATTATTGTATCAATATCATATGCCCGTAGACAATCAATCGTCTTTTCCATCCGTTCGCCACTGGCATTAATAAGATGGGTTCCGCCTATCCAGGCTTTGACCTTATCAATCCCGGTGACAGTTGCGGCATATTCAATGGTGTTGATCATCCCCGCATGGGCACAACCACTGATTATTATAAGACCCTCAGGATGCTTGATAAAAAGAGCCTGGTCGTCTGCAAAATTGTCTGGTTCCTTCCTTCCAGCGCATTCTACCCAGAAGTTCCCCCCGGTATCCTCAAAGTCATTGGTACGGGGGATGGACCCGGACAGGAAAACTCCCGGCAACAGCTCAACAGGACCGTCGTTGTATACCAGGCAGGCTCCCCTCTTCTCCAGTTCCCCCGGGTGCGGCATACCGATAAAGGTCATTTTGTCACCGGCCAGTACGTATTTGGGCAGGGGAGCCTTTCCATGTACATATACGTCCCTCGAACCCAGGTAATCAAGGGCTGAAAGCAATCCCCCGGTATGATCAAAATGACCGTGGCTTATGGCGATAAGATCGATCGACTCCGATGGTATTTGCATGGTCTTAAGGTTTCTGACCAGCCCATCTGCCATACCCGTATCAAATAGTATTCCCCGGCCATCAACTCTAACCAGCATTCCCAGTCCGTATTCACCCACCAACCCGGGTATAGAAGCTGAGTTCTCGATCAGAACAGTGACATCAACCTTCATCCCCTGCTCCCCCTTTCAGTAGTAATAATACCTTAATTTCCCGGAAAGCACACCTACTTCCTGTCGGATCAAGCAGGTGCAAGTGCCGTTTAATGTGGGACAGAGGGGAAGAATTCCTTCAATATGATACCCACTCCCAATTGTTTGGTTTACCGCAACAGGCTCTTCCACCATTCGAGCATTTTTTGAATCCGGGGGGCGGTTCGATTTTGCCTCGGGGTAGTTTCTTTTTCTCCTAACCAGTTCCAATCCCACCAGAAGTCCTGCTGCTGGTGCTCGTAACAGACTTGCTGGGGTTCGCTGCCGGTCAAGAACGCGGCTTCTACTGTGCGAGGGCAGTTTTCGGAGGCGATTAATCCGGTATCAAGGTCAATTTTGGTCCTGACGATTCCCTGTGGAGTTCGAAAGTTCCTTTGGGGTTGATCTTCGAGAGCACCACCCATGAAGCGTGCCCATATAGGTCCAGCGATACGGCCGCCGGAAAGACCTACCGACCTGGTTGGGGAGTCATAGCCAACCCACACGGCACAGCTGAGTTCCGGGGTATAGCCTACGAACCAGGCGTCCCGGTACTCCTGTGTGGTCCCAGTCTTGCCGGCTGAATTCCGTCCCACAATTGATGCCAGGTGAGAGCCCGTTCCCCCAGGCTGCATAACGCCGGTAAGCATATCTGTAATGATATAGGCGTTTTGCGGGCTGATTACCTGCCGCGCTCGGGGCTCATGGGTTTCCAAAACCCGGCCGTCAGCATCGGTCACCTTGAGGATCGCTACCGGTTGGACCAGTCGACCGGCATTGGCAAACACCCCATAGGCGGAGGCCATCTCTAAAGGGCTTACCTCGGAGGTACCCAATGCCAACGACAAGTAGGGTTTTATGGGTCCCTCAAAGCCGAACTTTCTGGCATGCTCGGCGGTTCTTTCCGGGCCTACCGCTTCATTTAACCTGACCGAAACCACATTATCGGAGACCATTATGGCTTCCTTCAAGGTAAACGGGCGGTAATGATAACCTTCATCCCCGTAATCAGTTGGAGTGTAATCTGCTGCACCCGGCTGGGGGAAACTAACCGGTTCACACATTATCATGTCGGCGGCGGTTAACCCAACATCAATGGCTTTTGAGTAAAGGAACGGCTTGAATGCTGATCCCGGCTGCCGTTTGCTGTTCACTGCTCGATTAAACGGGGCGGTGACGAAGTCCCGTCCTCCAATCATCGCCCGGATGTGACCGTTACTGGGGTCGACCGCTACCAGGGCTGCCTGCAGCTCATCGTTTTGGCCGGCCATCACCTCATCATAGGCCTCCTG
>JBLNCH010000133.1:0-5231 GCA_050260485.1 Bacillota bacterium
CCTCACGCTTTGGAAGCCTCGGAGGGAACTGAGTTTTCAGTGTATGTAATGAAGGTTCCCAACATGAAGAAAACTGCGGTAAAAGCCCCAAACGACTGGGGCCGTCTTAATACTTTAGAACCATAAATGGGAGGGATCGGGATGAAAGCGACTAAACAACTGATTGATGAGCATCGTGCGGTAAACTTGATGCTGAAGATTTTTGATCACGTACTTACAAAGACCGAAATTGACCTGGAGGATGTGGAACAAATCATCGGCTTTCTGAAGGGATTTGTTGATAAATGCCACCACGGTAAAGAGGAAGATCTCCTGTTTCCTGAATTGGTTCAGCACGGAATGTCAGAGAGCGACGGCCCGATTGGTCAAATGCTCTACGAGCATCAGACCGGCAGATCTTATATTGCCGAAATGGATAAGGCTGTTGAGTCCTTGAAAAATGGTGAATCCGACGCCGGTCAGCGGCTGATTGAAGCCGGCCGACAATACCAGGAATTGCTGGGCAGTCATATCGAAAAAGAGAACCAGGTCCTGTTCAAGATGGCCGACTCATTGCTTGACGAAACGGTTCAGGATCGGCTTTATGAAGAATTTGAGACACTGGAAATGGAACGGATGGGCCCGGGACAGCACGAGAGGTATCATGAATTGTTAGAAGACCTGGCGGCCAAATATCTCGGCCACCACGGCGCACACCACCACCATGCCTAACCAGTTGAAGGCCGCATTCCGAGGGGATGCGGCCTTCATACTTAATAGCACCCTGCCGTGTGTTTAGCTGATCATAAAAGGCATAAGCGCTGCCTCTATGCTTTTTGCAGTATACATAACCCGGCTAATTCTCGACAGGTCCCCAATCGAATGATACAAGTCCGGTTGCTTGTCTTCCAAGGCTGCCATTAGCCTCTTTACCATTCGATGAGAGTGTTTTAACCCGATACTTGCTCCTGTTTCCCATAATGTATGTCCCCAATTAGCATGCATTTTCATCTTGCGCTGGTATTTCGATGACATATTCGATCCAATCTATACTTGTTGTTATAATAATAAGAGTATTGAATAAACGGGAGCGGAGGGAGAGACATTTATGTTGAAAACACGTATGACCGAACTATTCGGCATAGAACACCCGATAATGCTGGCGGGCATGAACTGGATCACGGAACCGGACCTGGTTGCTGCAGTAAGTAATGCCGGTGGCCTGGGTATACTGGCGGTTGCACGCTGCGCACCGGAAGAAACCCGCAAGCTTATCAGGGAAACACGGCAGCTTACGGATAAACCGTTCGGTATCAACCAGATTCTGATTGGTGCCAATGCCAAAGAGAACATCCAGGTGGCTATCGAGGAGAAAGTTCCTGTGATCAACTATTCTCTGGGCAAACCCTGGTTTATTAACCAGGTGCATGACTATGGCGGTAAGGTAGTAGGCACCATTGCAATAGCGAAGCATGCAGTTAATGCGGCCAAGCTTGGCTGTGATGCTCTGGTAGTCACCGGCCACGAAGCGGCCGCTCACGGCGATGCAGCCACCTCTTTGGTCCTCATTCCCGTTGTTGCCAGTCAGGTCGACATCCCGCTGATTGCGGCCGGCGGTTTTTATGACGGGCGCGGTCTGGCTGCGGCGCTGGCCTTGGGAGCAGACGGCATTTCGATGGGAACCAGATTTATTGCCACCAAAGAATGCAACGTCCATGACAACTTTAAACAGCTTATAGTGAACGCATCGGAACAGGATACCCTTTACAGCCATGTATTCGACGGCATGAAGGGCAGGGTTCTAAAAACCAAAGCTGCACTGCGGATGATGCAGAAAGGATTCCCCCTGTTCGAGGCCTTCAAAGGTGCCAAAGAGGTTAAAGAGCAGATGAATCTTTCCTATCCGGCATTCCTCGCAATGAGCTTCCAGATGCTGGGCAAAGAGGACGAAGGTTATATGCCGTGGATCATGGCGCGGCAGGCGGTGGGCACCCGCAGGCATTTAATGGCGATCACCAAAGGTGATGTTGAGGAAGGCATACTTTTTGCCGGTCAGAACGTGGGCGGCATTAATGACGTTCCCAGCGTTAAGGAGCTCGTTGAGCGCACCTTGGCCGAGGCCGAAGCAGTATTGGATAAGCTTAACCAAGCAAAGGTCTGAGGTATAGACGTCCGGATTTCTATTTCCTCAAGGGTATTGCAATGCCATAAAACATAGCAATTGATTAATATACCGGGAAGCAGAGGAATGTACCCTGCTTCCCCGTTCTCTTAATTTTTTATCCCGGCGTTACTGCCGGGTTGTCACCTCTATAACCAGTCATCATCATGCGCTGCTACTTGTCACGCATCCTCGCCGTGTATTCCGCGGCTGTGCCCTTCAGTCTGCGATTGGCAGTCCGCACAAACAGGATCAAACTTGCTTATCGTTCATTTACTGAAACCTTATAATAAAACAAGGCTTGATTGTACGTGATGCCGGGCGGCCGTTGCTTATGTACTTGGTGAGTGTGGAGGCAGGACATGAAGCCGGATGATAATAACCTGATTTACGTGGTTGACCCTGGAGACAACTATGTCTATCTGCGGGAGGTGCTGACCAACCGCTGGCAACTCTCCCATTCTCTGCAGGTCAAGCTCAAGTCTCAGAACAAAATTAAGGTAAACGGCCGGGTTACCCGGACCAACTACCGGCTGCAGCCCTGGGATATAGTCACCATCGGTATCGACCTGGAGGAAACGAGCGAGATAAGGCCCCTCTTTGCTCCCCTGGATATAATCTACGAGGACCCCGACTGCCTGGTCATCAACAAGCCGCCGGGAATGGCGGTCCATTCCCGGCGCGGGGGACCGGAGATAACCTTGGCCAATGCTGTAACCTATTACTGGGTCCAACAGGGCAAAACACTTTTGTTTCGTCCTGTCAACCGCCTTGATAAAGACACCTCCGGCCTGGTCTTGATCGGTAAGAGCCAGTATGCCCATCAGGCCATGTACCGCCAGCAAAAGGCAGGGACCATCACCCGCAGGTACCTAGCAGTGGTAGAGGGAATCGTTACCCCGGAACGCGGCTCGATCGACCTCCCTATTGCACAGCTCGACCCCGACCTCCGCCCTCGTACGGTTCATCCCACCGGAAAACGGGCCATAACTCACTTTAATGTTATCCAGAGATTAAACGGCTTTACCCTGCTCTCCCTGACCCTGGGTACCGGCAGGACCCACCAGATCCGGGTCCACCTCAGCCACCTGGGTCATTCCATCCACGGTGATACCCTATACGGGCATCCCTCCCCCTATATACGCCGCCAGGCCCTTCACGCCGGCGAGTTAAGCTTCAATCAGCCCCGCACCGGGAAACCCATACACCTGACGGTCTCATTACCCGGTGATATGGCAGATTTATTGGAGATACTAAAAACTATGGATTGAAAGGTGCCTTCTCGGCCAACCCCCGTCTATTGCAGGCCCATTCTCCATCTCACCTGAGTACCATACCGCAGAAATCTTTTTTATTTTTCTCTTGTCAAAACTCGATAATCTTACTAGAATTAAATTATACCCCCGGAGGGTATATGAGATAACGTCGCGTTAAGGAGGAAGCAAAATGGCCATTACCAGAAGGACCTTTTTAAAAAGAGCGGCTATTTCCGGCATTACAGCCGCGGCCATTATAACCGGAACCAGAAAAGCGGCAGCTGGGGTTACTGCCCAGGGTCAATACGCAACAGTTATTGATCTCACTAAATGCGATGGATGCAGTTCTGTGGGTACCCCCCTATGTATTACAGCCTGTCGTCTTAAGAACCGGAATAATTACCCGGAGCCGGAAATGCCGATCATGGACTACTGGCCGCAGAAAAAGCATGAAGACTGGTCCGACAGAAGAGGCATCACCGATCGGCTCACCCCGTATAACTGGATATATGTTCAGCACCTGGAGGTCAAACACCAAGGGGAAACGGTCAAGGTTCATGTCCCCCGAAGATGCATGCACTGTGATAACCCGCCCTGTTCAGCCTTGTGTCCCTTCGGAGTTAACGAAAGGACTTCTGAAGGACCGGTGGTTATCAATACTAACGGCTGCTTTGGGGGCGCCAAGTGCCGGGATGTCTGCCCCTGGCACATCCCCCAGCGTCAGGCCGGGGTCGGCCTCTATAAAGAGGTAGCCCCCAAGTTCGCCGGCGGTGGAGTCATGTACAAGTGCGACATGTGCTATGACCTGATCCTGCAGGGCCAGGAACCAGCCTGTATCACTGCCTGCCCCAACCAAGCCATAACTTTTGGGCCGAAAGAGCAGACGCAGTCCTATGCCAGAAACTGGGTCCAGGAAAACGAAGGTTATGTCTACGGCGATGTTGAGAACGGCGGAACTTCGACATTCTATATATCAAAGGTCCCATTTGAAGCTATTAGTCAGGCCATTAAGGAACAGGACCTGGACGGGAGGCCGGGCCGGGTTCCCATGGAGGTTGGGGTGGAAAACCCATTGGATAAGCCGGCCGGGATGGCAGAAGGGTTTCTGCTTGCACCGGTTGCTGGAATCGTGGGTGCCGGGCTGGCCGTTTACCAAATCATGAAAGGAGCGGATCCTGGTGAGGATACTCCGGCATAACTGGGCGATACGCATTACCCACTGGGTTACGGCCTTATCCATATTTATCCTGTTGTTTACCGGGTTCGGACAGATGCCCATATACAAAAGGTACTTTGTCGACAAGATCCCCGGATTGAGTTGGTCCAGCAATTTCCTTATTACCCTGAATCTTCATTACTACGCTGCAGCGGTACTGATTTTCATCAGCTTCTTCTACGCGGCCTACCTGGTGCTTACCAAGGAATACGAAATCCTGCCGCGGAAGGGTGATTTCAAGGAGTCCCTGCAGATCTTGGGGGCCGTGCTGGGGCTAGCCGAGGAGCCGGAATCGGATAAGTACCTGGCGGAGCAGCGTTTGGCCTTTGCTGTGACTGCCATTTCGGTGCTGGCCCTGATCGCCAGCGGGCTGGTCAAGGTTTATAAAAACCTGCCGGGGACTTACCTATCACCAACAGCAGTCTTTTGGGCGGCCCAGGTCCATAACCTGTTCACGGTCATCCTGCTGCTGTCTATAATTGTCCACCTGGCTGCCTTCATGCTTAAAGCCAACCGCCCGCTGGTGCCCAGTATTTTTACGGGCAGGATTTCCGCCAACTATGTCCGGAGGCGTCACGGCAAATGGTGGGCGCGACTGCAGCAACAGGGGCATATCAAT
>JBLNCH010000134.1:0-4299 GCA_050260485.1 Bacillota bacterium
GAAGATATGTTAGATAGGTTTTCACGGGACGTTCTAGCCTACGATCCGGATTATGTAATCATTATGGGCGGGGCGAATGACATCGTGTGGCGGGAGTCAATCGACCGCATCACCTGGAACCTTAAAAAAATGGTGGAGCTGGCCATCGAGAGGGGAATCAAAGTCATTTTCGGTTTACCAACCCCTATTAGTTACGAAGAATTCGAGGCCCGTCTTACCAGAGTACGCAATTGGATGAAAAAATACGCGGTTGAGAATAATCTGCAGACAATTGACTTCTACGGGGCATTCTTCGACGATCAGGGTATCCTCCGGGAAGAGCTGCTCTTGGATGAGGCGCATCCCACCCGCGAAGGTTACCGCCGGATGTTCGAAGCCATACCTTTATCGATTTTCACCTAAGGGAACAAGACGAACAAAGCTTGAATTATTGTTTAATGACAACGATAAATGTATCTTTGAAATGCCATTGCTGACTGCATCTGCATATTTATTAATGTATTTGTAGGAATCAAGGTCTAGTCGTGGTATTCTATATTATAAATATTAGTTTGCAAACGTTTTTGCTATATATGCTAAGAGGTGTACCGTGAAGAGACTGTCGAAGCATATTAGTCTGTTGGAACTACCCCAGTTCCAGTATCCTTTCTGCAACTGCCTGTGGATTGAGGATGAGATAAACTGCCTGGTTGATTCCAGCCCGACAGATGAGGAACTAGCCAAAATTATGGGAAAACCCGTGCACTTAATAGTAAATTCGCACGGCCATATAGACCACAACCGGTCCAATTACCGCTTTCCCCAGGCTCAGGTCTTGCTGCATGAGACCAATCATGGCCTAGTTGCGTCCGAAGAAGGATATTTGCACGAATTCGGGTTTGACCGCTATCTTAGTAAAGCAGGACAGAATATGTACCTGCGAAAACCTGGTTACCGGCCGCGACCGGCTGATGGCACCCTTGAGGATGGACAGATCATTAATGTCGGCGAAACACGGTTTGAGGTCCTGCACCTGCCGGGACACATATATGGCCACTGTGGTTTCATCTTTCACGATGAAGGATTTATCTATACAGGCGACATTGATCCGAATCGGTTTGGCCCTTGGTACGGCAACATCTCTTCTGATGTTGACGATTTCATCCAGTCCATTAATAAGCTTATCGAAATCCAACCTGACATGATGATAACCAGCCACGGACCCCGTCCGGTAACCTCGGGCATAAAACCCGGTCTGACCCGCTATCGGGACATCATTTACCAGCGTGAAGAGGAAATAATCAAACTGCTCTACAGGGGAAAACACACGGTTTGGGAGATCGGTGCGGAGCTGCCGATATATAAACGACTCCTTGAGCCACGGGAGGTTTTCTACCTGTATGAGTGTGCTATGGACTGGAAACACCTGCAGCGCCTGGAACGCCAGGGTCGGGTTGAACGTAAGGGGGATAAGTATTATCTTAACCACGGGATCAGGCCTTCCAACCTGAACCTTGGTTAAACTGAAAACTGAATGAGGGGGGAGAAAATGAGGTCGGAATTGAAGAAGCTCTCCCAACGTATTTCACTGTTGGAGGCTCCTGAGTACACTTTTCCGTACTGTAACACAATTCTGGTCGAGGATGACATTGGCTGTCTCATCGATACATCGGTAACAGATGATGCCTTTCACTATCTACGCACGAGACACCTGGACCTAATCATCAGCACACACTACCATGTAGATCACAACCTGCACAACATACACTTTCCGCAGGCAAAGATTATGGCGCATGAAGCTGATTTTCCGTATCTGGGCTCGCGAGAACGTTTCGTAACCACCCTGGCAGGTCAGTACTTTGGGGATGAACTTACTCGTTACCTGAAGCTGGATATGCTCGGTTACCAGTTCCGGGAGCCGCATGAAACTATGATTGATGGTACGGTCATCGATCTTGGTCACACCAGGGTTGAGGTCCTGCACCTTCCCGGCCATACTCCGGGACACTGTGGTTTTCTGTTTCCTGAACTGGGAATGGTTTTTTCAACCGATCTGGACTTGGCCCGGTTTGGACCCTGGTTTGGGAATGCACTGTCCAACGTAAACGACTTCATTAATTCCATCGACCGGGTGATACAGATGAAACCTGAAATGCTTATCACCAGTCATGCCACCGGACCCATAACATCTAACATTCAGGCTCGGATGACCAGATTCCGGGATGAGATCTACCGCCGGGAAAAGTGCGTTATCGAAGCACTTTACCGAGGTAAACATACACTCTGGGAAATTGTCGATGAGAACATAATCTACCGCAAGTTCTATGAACCGCAGATGCGTTATTTCGAATGGTTCATGATTAAACAGCATGTGGAGCGTTTGGCCTATCTGGGAAAAGTAATCTGCGACAATGACAGGTATTACCTCCGTGGCGGTGTCCGGCCTTCCAATATCAACCTCGCCTAAAAAGTGATGCAAGGGGTCAGACCCCTTGCATCACTTGCATCATATCATGGTCGGGGTTTGTTCGCGGGGCAGGGGTTTGATCTTTATTATCCGGGGTTCCTGATGAGGTTGCCATACCTTCACTGCCACTTGGGGTAGGGAAGCCGCATCGCTGTAACGTGCGGTGATGGATGCCGCCCATTTTATATCATCAGGCTCCGGGTCACCAAAGTACCGGAGTACTGTGGTGGGACCCGGATGAGTGGTTACTTTAAGGAGGTAATCAGCCGGTTCAGCCAGTTTTAGCAGGACCTCGTTTTCGTTGGCGTTGCGGCCTACCACCATTATTGCGCGTGAGTCGAGCGGAAAATGGCGACCGTGTTTGAGGACTTCGATTTCTTGCGGTTTAACCTCCGGTTTGTGTTGGAAAAGATGCCGCAAACGTTTGGAGAAGTTCTCTACCGTTAACAGGCACCCACCTGCGGGGGAAGGGTAGTCGGTAATTCCCCATTCGGCAGCCAATTCCATCTGCCGCACCCGGGATCGACCGCTGATGTCTAGGAGCTTTTCCCGCTCTACCCAGCCCTTCTCTTCCGGAATGGTCAGGGGAAGAAGTTTCGCTGAGAGTGGGCGGAGGATTAATCCCCGAAAACCTGAGACCTTGTCCACCGCCGCTAATGCTGACTTGTTCTGGCTCATGGGGCGCTGTCCCAAAACCTCGCCGGTAATGATAAAACTGCCCCCGTTCTCCTGCATGTACTCCCCGGCCTTTCTGATCATAAAACCATGACAGTCTATACAGGGATTCATATTCTTACCGTAACCGTATTTAGGGTTGCATAGCACGTCCATGTATTCGTCCGAAATATCAATAGTCTTCAACGGTATTCCCAGATCATCAGCTGCCTGGGCCAATCTCTGATCACCGCCGAAAAATGGCGACTTGAAGTTAACTGCTTCAACCTCGATCCCTTGCCGCTTGACCAGGCAGACCGCTAATTGCGAGTCCAGACCTCCTGAGAAAAGGCTGATTGCTTTCAAAAAAAGTCCTCCTAATACTTACTGTTATATTCCCGATTGAGTCAGACAGGCAGGCCTAGCTTACAATGAGGTTTAATGTCCATCCCTGTCCTATTTGTTATTGTAACCAAGTTGCCTGAAATCCTTTTCCGTAATCACTCTAATCCCATTGCGCCGCAATAAAGCCGTCGTTACACCATCCCCGGGCAGCCGTCGTCTGGAAAATGAGCCATCGTAGATTTCACCACACCCGCAGGATGGGCTGTGGGACTTTAGAACAGCCAGTTTCACTTGATTCAGGCGGGCGAGTTCCCAGCAGGCATAGGCGCCATTTATGAATGCTCCGGTAACGTCTTCACCCCGAGAGGTAATCACCCGGGCCCTGCCGTCCAGGACATCATTCCCGTCTCCGCCCTGGATTTCGGCCGGCATACGGGGAATCGGAAGGCAGCCCATGGTCTCCGGACATACCAAAAAATGAGGATGAGATGTTAAATAGGTGCAGAGAGAAGGACAGTGATTATTTTCTCCGTTATACTTACAGTTGATTCCCGCAAGACAAGCGCTTACCATTATCATTAATAGAACCTCGATCATTATTTTTGCCTTATTAATATTAATAACAAAAATCCTCCCTGGCAAGGAGTACGCAATGAATATCAAAGTCCTGATAGCCGAAGATGATTCTAAAATTATTAATCTTATCCGCATGTACCTGGAGCGTGAGGGAATTAGCGTAGTCTGCGCCGCCAATGGCCGGGAAGCCGTACAGCGGTTTGAGGAGGAAGCGCCCGACCTTCTCATCCTGGATATTATGATGCCCGAAATGGACGGATTAGAGGTACTGAAACACA
>JBLNCH010000135.1:0-2803 GCA_050260485.1 Bacillota bacterium
AACCGGGATTTAATTTCCAATTCGCCACCGAAGAGCTCAACTCTTTCTCGCATCCCCAAAAGCCCATACCGGCCCTTGTCGGTGGCCTTGTTAACATCAAATCCCCGTCCATCGTCTTTGACCACCACCGTAACCAGCCGGGGAGCAATCTCCAGTTTGACCAGGGCCTCATTTACTTCGGCATGTTTCTTGACGTTGGACAAAGCCTCCTGGGTCAAACGAAACAAGGCCACTTCGACTGGCAGGGGAAGCCGACGTTCATCCCCAAAAAACAAAAAATGCACCTCAATCCCGTGCTTATCCTTATAATCGGCCAGATACCGCTTCATGGTCGGCACCAGACCCAGGTCATCCAGGGCCATCGGACGCAGATCAAATATTACTCTCCTGACCTCGGTAATATTCTCCCTTACCATACCGGTAAGAGCAGTAATCTCCCGCTTGACCCACTCCTGGTCCTGTTCCCACAGGCGTTCGATCAGGCTGAGTCTCATTACCAGGTTGGCCAGGCTTTGAGCAGGGCCGTCATGCAGTTCCCGGGCTATCTTACGTCGCTCCTCCTCCTGTGCCTGAACAAGCCAGATCCCCAACTGCTGTTTCTTAAACGCATCTTCAATCTGACCGGTTATAACCTCGGCATTTCCCTTAAGCATTTTGACCACAATATTTACCCGTTCTACCATGCTTTCAGCTCGCCGAGCCAGCTGCTCGATCCGGCGCAGGTTCCTTTCCATCTGATCCCGGCGGTGACTCAGATTCCTTTCCCGCTCTCGCAATATGGACAATTTTACCTGCATCAAACGAGCCGTATCATATGCTTCTTTTATATCCTCTTCGTCATATCTCTCAAAGCCCCGGCTCACCTCCATCAACCTGCGCCGGGACTGTTTCTCCTCTTTTTCGCACTCCTCTACTTCACGAATAACCTCGATAACCTCTTGCTTAAGCTCCATCAACTCGCCGGCCAGGCGGGTATACTCCTGGCGAGCATCGTCCGCGAAATAGTAAATATCCTCACGGGCCCGTTCGACCGTATCTACAACATCTTGAACAATTTTTCCAGCATCGACAGGTCGATATGCTGCGCTCTGGTTTTCTTATTTGAAGGGGCATCTCCCATGAACAGGCCTCCTAATTAAACCCTATCCTCCTCTATTCTAGTTCGGCAGTACGAGTCCCTGCAAGAAAACACCGGTTTGGTCTGAATTGGGAGTTTCTTGTTTGTAATCTGGTTAATTTTTCAACCCCTTTTTAATATAATACTTCAAATTTTGGCAAACAAAAATTCAGCCTTTGGGCTGAATTTTTTTAGGACTATATTCCTAGTGCGCCCCGGACTTCGGTTTGAATGGCCTTGAGTTGGGGCAAATCCGGTGCTTCAACGTAAATCCGGAAAACCGGTTCCGTCCCGGAGGACCTAATCAGGACCCAACTGTCGTCCTCCAGGATTATTTTTTTGCCCTCTCTTTCGGAAATTGACTCCACCGCTTTCCCGGCAATCTGCCGGGGCCTGTATTCTTTGAGGTTCGCCAGCACCTGTTCCCGGTCCTTCTCCTTATACTTAACATCAAGTCGTTCGCTGTCCATGCTCCCGTATTCGTCGACAAACTCCCGGTGGATATCCGACAGGGTTTTGCCGCTCACCGCCAGCATCTCGGCCACCAGCAACCCGGCCAGAATCCCGTCTTTTTCCGGCACATGACCCAGGATCGACATCCCGCCGCTCTCTTCTCCCCCCATAATGCAGCCTTTTTCCCGCAGGCACTGTCCTATGTACTTAAATCCTACCGGGGTCTCCAGCACCGCCAGCCCGTTAGCCTCAGCCACCCGATCCAGCATATGG
Source organism: Bacillota bacterium (assembly GCA_050260485.1). Lineage (GTDB taxonomy): Bacteria > Bacillota > Syntrophomonadia > Syntrophomonadales > DTU052 > DTU052. The sequence goes on from JBLNCH010000135.1 coordinate 1,844, forward strand.
GTGGTAGCCAGGGTTCTGGCAACCGGTCCGCGGATACTCCGCGTCCGCAGGATGTGCTGCAATAGCAGGTATAAAATCCGATTGGGAGGCCAGTACCTGCCCTGGTCATCAACCACCCCGAAGCGATCAGCATCTCCATCCAGGGCCAAGCCGAGAATGGCCTTATGGCTTACCACCGCCTCTTTCAGGTCCCCCAAAAGCTGATCGGTTGGTTCCGGCATACTGCCCCCAAAGAGCGGGTCCCGGTGATTGTTGATGGGAACCACCTTATAACCGGCATCCTGCAGCACCTTTTCCAGGTAACCAATCCCAGCCCCGAACATCGGATCAACCACCACAGTGGGTGGCTCTTCCCCTGTCACCTTCAAGTTGACTAGCTTTTGCAGGTGATTGATGTAGCTTTCATCAACATCGAGCCTGGCGATAAGTCCCAGTTCATCGGCTTCCGCAGGGGACAGCTCATAAATGCGCCCCCCTTCGATCACCCGCCGGATCTCCTTTTCAATCTCATCGGTAATCTCGGGCAGGGCTGGACCCGCATACTCGGGTATGAATTTTAGCCCGTTGTACGGAGGGGGATTATGACTGGCCGTTATCATAATGGCGCCGCCGGCTTTGTGAAGCCGCACCGCATAAGCGGTTACCGGAGTTGGCAGCGACTTCTCCGGCATATAGACACGTATGCCATTACCTGCCAGGACACTGCAGGCCGCCTTGGCGAAATCCCGGGAGAGAAAACGGTTGTCGTAACCGATAACCAGCCCCCGCTTGGCCAATTGGTGACTGTTTATATAGGAAGCTATCCCCTGAACCACAACCCGCACATTGGCAAAGGTAAAGTTGTCGGCTATAATGTCCCGCCAGCCGTCGGTTCCAAATTTGATTCCGGACATAAATTACCCTCCATCTATCGTAACACGTAACTAATTAATACCATATTTTTCTAATTAAAACAACCCA
>JBLNCH010000136.1:0-8651 GCA_050260485.1 Bacillota bacterium
CGGGCGATCGGCCTGGATCCGAACCGGGTACGCTATCTTCAGGAGGCGGAAAATAGAGGAATTTGTTCCAGCCTGTCCGGGTATTCCCTGGTGGGGGACAGGCTCGACTTCCCGGTGACTGAAAAATTCAAGTTTCCTGCCAATCTTTGGTTTGAGCTCAATCCACCCGGGGTGATCCGGTTTGTCTTGCAGAGACTCAAATACCTGCCCTTCTGTGATGCCCGCAAATGCACAGGCTGCAACATCTGCCGGGATTCCTGCCCGGTACAGGCTATAACTTCTGAGACAGGCGGTAAAGGGGTTGCCGTTGACCGGAATAAATGCATTCAGTGCCTCTGCTGCCAGGAGTTGTGTCCACAGGGAGCCTTTGAAATAAAGGCTAGTAGCTGGTTAGGAGCTTTAGCCATGAAAATAATGGAGGGCCTGAATGCGAACCGGCCCTTAGATTAAGACATACAATATCACAGGGGAGGAGAATATCCATTGATAGCGATCAAAGGCGGTACCATCATCACCGTTAAAAACGGAATAATTAAGGATGGCATTATCCTGATTCAAGATTCCACCATCAAGGAGGTCGGGCAGGATACAGCCATTTCTCCTTCCTGCACCGTGATTTATGCTGCAGGGTGCTACGTAACTCCAGGATTTATCGATGCTCATTGCCATGTTGGTATCGGCGAAGAGGTATACCGTATCGAGGGCAATGACATAAATGAGACCACTGACCCGGTTACACCCTACCTGCAGGCCCTGGATGGGGTTAACCTCAAGGATTTGGCTTTTGATGACGCAATAAGGAGCGGGGTAACCCGGCTGATGGTGCACCCGGGAAGTGCCAATGTACTCGGAGGTCAATCGGTACTGCTGAAATCCTGGTCGCCCTCTCTACTGGAAATGGTTTACCGTAATCCCTGGGGTTTGAAGGCTGCCCTGGGGGAGAATCCTAAAAAGGCCTATGGCAGCCAGAACAAGACGCCGAAAACCAGGATGGCCAATGCCGCCCTCTTGCGTGAAGCATTGTATACCGCACTCAAGAACAGTGAAAAGCCAAATCTGGAGCCCAAAGAGGAGTTTCGGCAGGAGGCCTTGATCAGGGTGGTGCGCCGGGAGATGCCGCTTTGGCTGCATGTCCACCGGGCCGATGATATCCTGACTGCCCTGCGCATCAAGGATGAATTCAACATTGATATGGTGCTGCAGCACGGCACGGAGGCCCACCTGGTGGCTGATGAGATTGCCCGGCGTGGAGTGACGGTCTGCCTGGGACCACTGCTGGTCAACCGGGCTAAGGTCGAAATGAGGGAGGTCTCCTTCCGCAACATTCCACTTCTGCAGAAGGCGGGAATAGAGTTCTGTCTGATAACAGATCATCCCGTAGTTCCAATTCAATACCTGGGGGTTTGTGCGGCCCTGGCGGTGAGAGAAGGCTTGGATGAGCAGACTGCCATAAAAGCACTGACTTGGAGTCCCGCTCACATACTGGGCGTGGATCAAGAATTAGGATCCATCGAACCGGGCAAAAAAGCGGATATCGTGATCTTTGATGGTCACCCGCTCGAGGTGAGATCACAGGTTAAGCAAGTCCTGGTGGATGGCATCATATGGGGGGGATAGCGTGAACAGGGGAGACTTATTCAGTGTTTACCTCAATGGGGTGATGATGACCATTTGTGTCATTGGTTCCTACAAAGAGGAGTATTCCGGTGAAGAGGTTGTTGTTCTGGCCCTCGTCAATCCAGAGAATATGCTGCACATACCCCTTTCCGACATGACCATGTTCTTCCCCAAGAAGGTAATGAACTAAGAGTGGGATAGAGGACAGGATCCCCTGTCCCACTGTTAAACTAAAGAAGGGCAGTGACCTGCTTAAGAAAGCCCGGGTTCTTCTCCCGGGTCTTTTTTTCGGGAATCAGCGGGACAAGCCGCGGCCGTTAGACATGTATTAAACCCTTGTCCTATGTTCAGGTGAGCATAGATGAGGCCTTATTGATCGTAAAACAAGCAGGGGCCGCATCCTGGATATCACACCAATATTTGACGACAGGCAACGTAGCAGATTCAAAGTATAATGGGACACGGGACGGCTTTCCTGTCCCATTATTCGACTCGGCTCAAAGGGGGTGCTGGAAATGACATTAGTGGTATCATCCGTGGTAAAGCGATTCGGAGACAATACTGCCGTTGATCGTATATCTTTTCAAATTGACCGGCCTAGTGTCTTTGGCCTGCTGGGTACCAATGGAGCTGGCAAAACCACTACCATAAGACTGATCCTGGGGATCCTGAAAAAGGACGGCGGCAGCATTCTATGGAACGGCCGGCCGGTTACCCGTGAAACCGTGAGATTTGGCTATCTGGCCGAGGAAAGAGGCTTGTATCCCAAGGCGAAGATTGTAGACCAGCTTTCCTATTTCGGAAGGCTGCGGGGAATGGATGGCAAGTCAGTAAAAAGAGCCATAGAATACTGGTTTGACCGGCTCAAGGTATCGGAATACGCTAACTCTACGGCGGAGCAGTTATCAAAAGGTAATCAGCAAAAAATACAATTCATTACCGCACTGCTGCACGATCCGGAATTAGTGGTTCTCGATGAGCCTCTAAGCGGTTTGGACCCGGTTAATGCCGATCTGTTCAAGAGTGTGATTTACGAACTGGTTGCTCAGGGAAAATTCATAATAATGTCCAGTCACCAGATGCAATCTATTGAGGACTATTGCGAGGATATTATTATCCTGAAGGCTGGAGTCACGGTTCTTAAAGGCAATCTGAAAAGGATTAAGGCCAGCTACGGCAGGACCAATCTTACCATTAGCGGTGGCCAGGAAATAAGCACGCTCATCGACGCTCTGGGTATGAAGCTAATATCTAAAACTGCGGCGGGCTACGAGCTGGCCATCAAATCTGATGCCGAGGCCTACCGCCTGTTGGAAAATATCATGGCCTCCCAAATAAGGCTGGATAAGTTTGAAATCCGGGAACCCTCTCTTCATGAAATATTCATTGACAAAGTTGGTGAACAATAATGAAAGAATTTTTTACGGTTCTAGGCTACACTTTTTGGGAAAACACACGTAAAAAGTCGTTTATCATCTCAACCGTAATCACCCTGCTCTTGACGGTGGCAGTGATCAGCTTGCCGGCTATAATCACCTACTTTGACAATAAAGACAAAACCGAGCAGGGGGCCCAGATTGACCAAGAGTCCGGGGGAATTGTTTATGTGGTTGACTCCGGGGATATCTTGAAAGGGGATCTGAAACAGCTCGGCCTGGCTTTCCCGAATACTAAGTTCGAACCGGCAACTGCTAATGATGTTGATGCACTTAAGGACAAGGTTAAAGCCGATGAGCAAAGTGCTCTGCTGGTTCTGGCGGAGAATAATGGGGTACCGACATTTGATTATTATTTGAAACAAGCCGATAATGGCGTTGACCCTACTGCCCTGAGCCGGGTTATTAAGAGCATTTTTGTAACTGACTTATTGACGACTGCCGGGGTGCCGGCTGAAACATCGGCCATGGCACAAACTGATGTCTCATTCAATGTCAACGAACTAGGGCAAGGAATATTGAACAGCCGAATTTCCAGCATTGTTATGAGTTTGCTGCTGTTCTTTGCCATTTATTTTTATGGCTATGGAGTGGCCATGTCGGTAGCTTCAGAAAAGACCTCCCGGGTAATGGAACTGCTGGTGACATCAACCAAACCATCAAAGATAATTCTAGGCAAGAGTGCTGCGATGGGACTCCTGGGGCTGATTCAGCTATCGATGGTGGTACTGGTCGGGGTTCTGACCTATAAACTGACCTTCCCGGAGGACTTTGCCATAGCGGGTCAAACCCTTGATCTTTCTGGCTTTACACCCTTTAGTGTGGCAATGATTGTATTGTACTTCATTCTTGGCTATTCACTTTACGCGATGATGAATGCGGTAGCCGGGGCTACGGTTAGCAAGGCCGAAGATGTCAATTCATCCATAATGCCTATTTCCATGATAGCTTTGGCGGCATTCTATATGGGGTATTTTTCACTGTTAGCACCCGAGGGGCAGGTATCAGTTCTAGCATCCATCATCCCGTTTTCCGCGCCCTTTTCCATGCCCAGCAGGATACTGGCGGATAATGTTCCGGCCTGGCAGATTGGAGCGTCTCTGGTTGCTTTAGTGATCACGATTGTTTTCATTGCCTGGCTTTCAATAAGAATTTACTCCGCAGCGGTGCTTCATTACGGCACCCGCCTGAAACTGAAGGACTTATTGAAGATGACAAGCTGACGAATAGTAAATAAGCTGGCAGAAGAGGCGGTTTATCACATCAGGCGCATTGGCTTGGCCGTAATGCGCCTGATGTTTTCATTTTTGTTAATAATACCGGATTTCAGTCCAATGGCCCGTTTCTGTCCCGTGTTTTATTGCAATTGATGTTGCTTCCCGATGTGGAAGCATACCATCATTGAGACGCATATTACAGGTGGTGCAGTAGGCGTAATAAAGTCTATCAAATAACCCACCAGTCGCAGCCGTCAGCGCACTGTCCAAGAGCTCAATTGTATTGCTTCCTGTTGCTGCAAGATGTTCACGCAACTCCGCCTCCGTAAACTCCAAACCGTTCTCCCTGGCCAGAGCTTCAGTATCACCCGAGTTCAGCGCCTGAGCCATTCTAACACTCAGGTCCTTATTCTCCCGCATCAAACCCAAAAACTTCTTTACGTCCTCTTTAGACATCGCAGCACTCTCCTTCCTTAATTTTCCCGTTTATTAAGCCAACAGTGGGGAACACGTAATACAGTTATTTATATAAACAGTCTCAATAATAGATGAATTAACCACTAGCCGCTGAATTCCTGCGCCCGGGAGGCCGCCAAAGATTCCAGCGCTTGGTTTTAACCGGACGCAATTTTATATACGTGTTGATTCCTGGGAGTAGCTCAATGTTTCTTTTTGCGGTAACTCAAATGTTCATATGAAAGGCACAAATCAAGGGACGGACCTGTGAAACTCAAAAAATGAACTGCGCAAGCCAGGTGGTGTAAGGCCGACAGTTGCTGGTATTTAGATGTTTTAAAACCTCCCCAACTCGGGAGGTTTTTTTATTGTATCGTGGTATTAATAAATTGTATAGTCAATAAAGATGAAGGTCGGGATTTGAGTTGATCATAGCATATTAACATGTCAACCGACCACTTGGAAGACACCAATGCCGGATATTTACTTATTACTGATCCCAAAGACGTGCAGGGCTTGCCTGATAGTTTGGTGCAAAACGCTTATAAGGAGGCCCAACGGGTCCGGTTTAAATAAGAGGAGAGGGTGATAAATTGAAGAGATTTCTAATGTTGGCTTTATTGCTGCTGATGGCTCTGTTTTTGACCGCCTGTTCCAACCCGAACGCAAAACGAGTTGTCAATTCGGAGCAGGCACCGGCAGCCATTGGACCGTATTCCCAGGCTATCCAGGCAGGAGATATGCTCTACACCTCGGGACAGATTGCATTGGATCCGGCAACCGGGGAGATGGTGTCACCGGATATCAAGGCCCAAACTGAGCAGGCTATGAAGAATCTCAAAAATGTAATAGAGGCTGGAGGCAGTGATTTGAGCAAGGTGGTCAAAGTCACGCTTTACATCAAAGATATGGATGACTTCAGCGCGATTAATGAGATTTATGGGAGCTACTTTACAGACAATTACCCGGCCAGATCCTGTGTGGAGGTCTCTGAGCTGCCCAAAGGCGCACTGATAGAAATTGAGGCTATAGCAGTGGTTGGCAAGTAAATGGTGGCTTTATCGGCCCTCTTAAGGGCAAGGTGCACGAAATATTGTCGGTTAAGGGGTACCTCTACGCGCTCCCCCAGCCGGGTTGGCCGTTAAAAACCCATGAAAGAAGCTGTAGTCAACATAAATAGAGTACACGGCCTGTTCTATTCCGTGCTGCCGGAGCGTGTTTCATCCTGGCTCCCGACGGGTGTTGAGCAGATAACAATGTTTCAAACGGTGGGTGTGCTAGCAATATTTGCTTGTGGCAAGTAAAATTCTATCACGGACCATATCTAAAAATACGAAAGAGGTGATGTTGTGGAGCACAAATTGCCAGAACTACCGTATCCCAGGGATGCTCTTAAGCCTGTTATTTCACCGGAAACTATAGAATATCATTACGGGAAGCACCATCAGGCCTATGTCAACAATCTTAACAAACTGATCGCCGGAACCGAATATGAGGGTATGAGTCTGGAGGAAGTTATTAAGAAATCCTCGGGAGGCATATTTAATAATGCTGCCCAGGTATTCAATCACAGTTTCTACTGGAAGTGTATGAGTCCCAACGGTGGTGGAGAGCCAACCGGGAAGCTGGCCGAGTTAATAAATAAAAATTTTGGTTCCTTTGCAGCCGTTAAGGAAAAATTCACAGCAGTTGCTCTGGCTACGTTTGGCTCCGGCTGGACCTGGTTGATTCAAAATGACGATGGGAGCCTGGGAATCATAAGCACCAGTAATGCAGGTACCCCTATAACCGAAGGCAAAACCCCGTTGCTGACCTGCGACGTGTGGGAACACGCTTATTATATTGACTATCGCAATGCCAGGGCTGACTATGTTGAAAAATTCTGGGATATAGTCAACTGGGACTTTGTAGCTGACAATTGTAAGATGTAGCTACCAAGGAAGACAAGTCATTTTTGTTATACCCCAGACCGTTTAAGAGGAGGCTAAAACATGGACAGTTTAAAAGGTACGAAAACAGCAGAGAACCTAATGAAGGCTTTTGCCGGGGAATCACAAGCACGCAACCGCTACACCAATTATGCGTCAGTAGCTGATAAAGAAGGGTACAAACAGATCAGAAATATTTTCATTGAAACCGCTGACAATGAGAAAGAACATGCCAAGCGTTTCTACAAGTTTTTGCTTGAGGGTTTCGGAAACGAGCTTCCAGCATTCATTGAGATTGACGCCACTTTCCCGGTTGCCCAGGGAACGACACTGGATAATCTCAGGGCTGCTGCTGACGGCGAACACGAGGAATGGGCGGATTTGTATCCGGAATTTGCGAAGGTTGCTGAAGAGGAGGGCTTCAATCAGATAGCTGCAGCTTTTAAGATGATCGCGCTTGCTGAGAGCAGGCATGAAACCAGGTTCAGGAAGCTGGCTGATAATATTGAGAAAGGCCGGGTCTTCAAGAAAGAAGGCAAAATCCTGTGGAAATGCGGGAATTGCGGGTATGTGCATGAAGGGGAAGAAGCACCCCAGGTCTGCCCGGCTTGCATCCATCCGCAGGCCCATTTCGAGGTGTTTGTCGAGGCCTATTAAAGGTATTCTGCCGGCTGGTTTTATTTGATCTGATGACACAGGTCAGCCAGGTCGAGATTGATACTCGGCCTGGCTGATTCTTTTCCGGCCCCTGCTCGACGAAAGTTTGCTAATTCAAGTCGCGCCCCGGAATATGTCGGCCATCACAAAAGGGTGGGTTCTTGGTTTTGCCGCAGCGACAAAGCACAAAACGATCCGCTTCCCCGATAAGATTTCCATTGGGATCAAATACCTGGTTGGGTCCCTGGATCAGGAGAGGCCCGTCCCTGATCACCCGTATTTTGCCCGCCGCGGCCCTATCAATCTTGTAATCCTTGGAACCCGGTCCCCTGGCTATGGTTGGATCTACGGAGGAACCATCCGGCAAACTGTACTGCAAGGCACGGCTCGGACATTTATCTATGGTACGAATAATTTCCTCGGGAGTACTTCCGGACAGATTAACCCACGGCCGTTTTTGAGTATCAAATACTTCGGGCAGTTCACCCCAGCACTTACCGGCATGGGAGCAGTTATTGGGATACCAATAAACAATGATATCTTGATTACGGTATTCCTTTACCGTGATTTGCGATCCCCCTCTGGGTTGCGAATCCTTAACCTCCTTCTTATTAAACATATCCCGGCTTGCCCCGCAAACCGGACATACCCAGTCGGGAGGAAGCTCATCAAAAGGGGTTCCAGCTGGAATACCATGTTCAGGGTCTCCCGTCGCCGGATCGTAAAGGTACCCGCATACGGTGCATTCATAAACCTGCTGCCTGGCAGCTGTCAAGTTTTCCATGGTCGCCCTCCCCCAAAATATTCAGTACTGAACCTTCAATATTGATTACATGATAACAGATAACCACTACTAGGAAAATGGAACCGTTGTAATGCATTGCTGAGCAAACAAAAACGCGGATACTTCACATCAATGGAGCAAACAACCGTAATACGGACATGAGCATGGTTTTGGCCGGGTGAATCTTTCGTATGTCATCCAGCGTAATCTCCTGGCAGACCTTCAAAGTATCCTCAAAATCATTCTTGATATCCAATATACAGCCGCAGCGATACAACCATACACCGCACTCAAAATGCAGGTAAAGGCTGCGGTAATCCAGGTTAATAGTCCCAACCACGCCGTATTCGTCATCCACTACGAAGGTCTTGGAATGGATGAATCCCGGCAGGTACTCATAGACCTTGACCCCGCTCTCCACCAGCGTACGGTAATAGGACCTGGAAACCGTGTGTACGTACCACTTATCAGGATGGTGGGGGGTAATGATGCGGACATCAACGCCGCTTTTGGCAGCAAGACAGAGGGCGGTTACCATCTCATGGCCAATGATCAG
>JBLNCH010000137.1:0-6081 GCA_050260485.1 Bacillota bacterium
TATAACCGGAAGAATTGATACGTCAACCTCCCCATAGCACAAGGAATCGCCCTATGGCGATTCCTGGTTAATCTTGTGGCGTTTATTTACACCCTGGTGGCGTTTTACTCGCCCGTTAAATGCGGTGCATATAGCGAAAAACATCTTCGTGTTGAGTGGTGATCACCAGTCCCATTTCCTTGCCTTTTTCCTCCAGCATCTGGCTTAGCACCGCTACATCCGTCGTGCTCTCTTTGGCATCCACTATCATAATCATGGTAAAGAACCCCTGCATGATGGTCTGGTTTATATCCAGGATGTTAATTTGTGCTGCCGCCAGAATCTGCGAGATGGCGGCAATTATCCCGATGCGGTCTTTCCCGATTACGGTGATAATCAGCCTCTGCCCGTCTTCATTCAAATCCCCTGACCCTCCTAAAACCCGGTAATTATCATCACCGAAAACAACTTTACATCCGGTTGATGACATCCAGACACCTTTTACACAGTGTCTGGTGGGTTTCATCCTCACCAACCGTCGGGCTGTATACCCAGCACCTTTCGCACTTGCTGCCTTTCGCCTGCTCCACCTTAACCCAGATTCCCGGAACCTCTTCCAGGCTCAGATAGCCATTTTCCCGGGGTTCGCCAGGCTCCAGGGACACCCCGGAGACTATGAAGATCTTATCAAGATCGGGGGTTGACTGCAAGTCTTTGAGCCATTCGGAAGCTACAGCCAGGTGAACACTGGCTCCCAGTGAATGGCCGATGATCTTACTGCGGCGTGCCTCTTCCAGGGCTTTGGCCACAACCTCCCTTACCTTGAAGATCCGCTCCCATTTGGCCTCCAGTTCCGGGTCCTGGGTACCTACTTCCGCTGATGGCCATCCTGCCAACTGAACACTCACGGGATCGCCATCCCGTCGCAGGTACCGCCAAATCTCTTCACTGGTAAAGGCCAGAATGGGTGAGAGTATCCTGACCAGTGATTGAATCACATCATACATAACTGTCTGCGCCGCTCTTCTTTCCTGGCTCTCGCGATGGCTGGTGTAGAGTCGATCCTTAATTATGTCCAGGTAAACGGCACTCATATCCACAGTACAGAAATTGTGTATTGAATGATAGACCAGGTGGAATTCGTAGCTGCGGTAGGCCCGTGTAACCCGCATTATCAGCTTGTTTAGCTTCAGCAAGGCCCAGCGGTCCAGCTCATTCATCTGCTCGGCACCCACCCGATCCCTTTCCGGGTCAAAGTCGTAGAGATTGCCGAGAATAAAGCGGCAGGTATTGCGGATCTTACGGTAGGTCTCAGCCAGTTGGTTCATTATCCTGTCCGATGCCGACACATCAGTCCGATAGTCAACTGAAGAAACCCACAGCCTTAATATATCAGCCCCCAATTCCTCAATCAGCTTAAGCGGGTCAACCACATTGCCCATGCTCTTGGACATCTTGCGTCCCTGTTCATCAACCAGGAAACCATGGGTAAGCACACTGCGATACGGAGCTGCTCCCCGTACGGCGACTGAGGTGGTAAGGGATGAATTAAACCAGCCACGGTGCTGGTCACTGCCTTCCAGGTAAAGATCAGAAGGCCATTGGAGCTCCGGTCTGCTCTCCAGTACCGCCAGATGGCTGGAACCCGAGTCAAACCAGACATCCATCGTATCCGTCTCTTTGGTGAAACTGGAACCCTGGCAGCCGTCACAAACAAAGCCCGGGGGAAGCAGCTCACGGGCCGGCCGGGCAAACCAGGCTTCGCTGCCCTCACTGGCAAATATCTTTTGCAGGTGGCTTATGGTCTCATCATTAATGATGGTTTTGCCGCAGGAATCACAGTAGAAGATCGGGATGGGCACACCCCAGGTACGCTGTCGGGAAATGCACCAGTCCCCGCGATCATGGATCATGTTGTAGATGCGATCCCGGCCCCAGCCTGGTATCCATTCGACCTTATCAATATTGCTCAGGATATCCTGACGGAAGTCATCAATGGAGGCAAACCACTGTTCGGTGGCCCGGAAGACGATAGGTTCCTTACACCTCCAACAGTGTGGGTACTGGTGGCTGATGCGGCCGGCCGCCAACAGCATGTTCATTTCGGCAAGGTCCTTTATGATAACCGGATTAGCGTCATAGCAGAACATTCCAGCATACTTCCCGCCCTCTTCGGTGAACACTCCCTTGTTGTCCAATGGCGAGAGCACCGGCAAGCCGTAGACCTTTGCAATGTCAAAGTCCTCAGCGCCGTGTCCGGGAGCCGTATGCACACACCCGGTCCCCTGCTCGAGAGTGACATGCTCCCCGCAGATGACGAGAGAATCCCGGTCAACAAAAGGATGCCGGCAGACGGCTTCTTCCAGTTCCCGGCCTTTGAACCTGGATATCACCTGATACCCGGACCAGCCGAACTCAGGCGCCACCTTCCCCAGGAGTTCCTGGGCCACCACGTACTTCTCCCCGTTCACCTCGACCAGAACATAATCAAAATCCGGATGGAGACAGATCCCGGTATTGGCAGGCAGGGTCCAAGGAGTGGTGGTCCAGATTACTATATAAGCATCTTCTACCGGAAAGAGGTCATTGGAGTCTTTAAAGGGAAACTTGACGTATATGGAGTCGGACTGTTTATCTGCATACTCGATCTCAGCTTCAGCGAGAGCCGTTTCACAATCACAACACCAGTAAACGGACTTCAACCCTTTGTAGATATATCCCTTTTTGGCCATCTCCCCGAATACCCCGATTTGGGCGGCCTCAAACCCGGGCTCCAAAGTCAGGTAAGGATGATCCCAGTCGCCTCTTACCCCCAACCTCTTGAATTCCCGGCGCTGGATGTCCACAAACTTCAGGGCGTATTCCTGGCAGTAACGTCTGAATTCCACCACATCGGTGCGATGCCGGTCAATCCCCAGGGCCTTGATGGCCTGCTGTTCAATGGGAAGCCCGTGCGTATCCCAACCGGGAACATAGGGTGCATCATAACCGGTGGCCGTGTGAAACTTGATGATGATATCTTTCAAAACCTTGTTCAGGGCATGCCCCAGGTGAATATGACCGTTGGCATATGGAGGACCATCGTGGAGTATAAATTTGGGCCGGCCCCGGTTCTGTTGCTGTACTTTTGCATAAATATCCATGTCCTCCCAAAGTTTAAGGATCTCCGGTTCCCTTTCGGGAAGGTTCGCTCTCATGGGAAAGTCTGTTTTCATCAGGTTAATCGTGTGATCATACTTACCTTTTGCCATATCAGCTTACACTCCTTAATGGTGCTCCAAATCTAAAAAACCTTTCATCCCCAGGGACGAAAGGTATTCTTCCGCGGTACCACCCTATTTAACCACAGTTCACTCGATATCCAATAACGGGGATTAACCGTTTAAGCCTACTTGTGAATCGCCCGACTCAGGTTCGGTTAAAGGCTCCGGGGTGATCTTCAGCATCCCAGCTTCGGTCTGGCTTTCACCATCCCAGACTCGCTCCCGTCCCACCAGGGAAGTTACTTGTCCCCTTCACAGCTTTTGCTAGTATTTTTAGTTCTTCTGAACGTTCATATTAGCATATTAAAGGTCGTGACACAACCTTGAGCCTGGTATTTTATTGCTGATCGGCGAAAATGTCATGGTATAACCCGCCAGGAAAGCTGTCATCCCTCGAAAATCAGGTACAACCTGGCTGGCAAAATAAATATGAGCAAACAGAGGCAGCAAAGTGGAGTATCATTTCTGCGACCCGTCAATCTGTATTGAACTGCTGCCTGCTGACAGTATTGACGTTTATAATGCCTGGATTCACCGTTTGTGACTCAACTTTTCCCGGTATTAGCCGGGCATAGTTCAGCCAGAGGGCATTGCAGGCACTTCGGTTTCCGAGCCTGGCAATAGCTCCGCCCATGCCAGATAAAGAGGTGATGAGCCATCCCCCAGTTCCGGGGGTTGATCAAGCTCTTCAACTGCATTTCAGTCTGCTCCGGGTTATTGCTGTCGGTAAATCCCAGTCTGGAAGTCACCCTTTGCACATGGGTGTCAACCGCCAGCCCGGGTTTACCAAAACCCACGCTGAGTATCACATTGGCGGTTTTACGTCCCACCCCCGGGAGTTCCATCAGCTCTTCCAGAGTATCCGGGACTCGCCCGGCGTAACGTTCCATGATCATCCGCGAGGCTTCGATTATATGACGCGCCTTGTTTCGATAAAGCCCGCATCCCTTAATCAGTGGTTCCAACTGTTCGGCGGTAAGAAGTGCGAAATCCTCGGGTTTATTATACCGCTGAAATAAAGCCCCGGTTATGTGGTTGACCTGGTTATCAGTGGTTTGAGCTGACAGGATGGTAGCCACGAGGAGTTCAAAAACACTATTCCATTTTAGACGGGTCCCGGCCTGAGGGTACTCCTGCTGCAATCGGTCAAGGACCTGTTTAACCCTTTTTTTCGTATCCTTCAAAATTTCTTTCTCCCGTAAGCTGATAAGACTTGTTTCCGCAGATGACGATAACCGGACGGGTATTGATGGATTGCCTTACTTACCCAGCCTGTTCTCGGCTTCTGCCAGCGATATCCCGTGGATACCTACCAGTTTTAACCGTGAGGTCTCTCCCCTGAGGATTACCACATCTCTCTTGCTGGTGCCCAGAACCTCTGCCAGAAAGGAGATTAAAGCCTGGTTGGCCTCTCCCTCAACCGGAGGGGCGGTTAATTTAACCTTTAACACTCCCTGCTGAAAACCAAGCAGTTCATTGCGTGATGAGCGTGGTTGGACTTTAACCTCCAGACGTACCCCGTCATCCCATTTCGAGATTGACAATTCCTACAGTCCACCTTTCTCCGCCTTACTGAAGGCCTCCAGCAGTTCCTTGGTATCCTGGCTGTAAAAGAAAGAGGTCAACTCTTCCAGCCTGCGGTCATGACGTTCCATGAATTCTACCTGGGAATTGATATATGATTTAATCTCGGTCCGGTAGACATTCAACCGTTTCAGGATTTCTTCGTAGGCGGCGAAAGTTTCCTTGATTCGCTGGCGGGCACCTTCCAGCAGCATCTGGGCCTCTTTGTGAGCATTAGCTCTGATTTCTTCGGCAGTCTGCTGCGCTAACAACAGGGTCTGGTTAAGGGTTTCCTCCAGCTTCTTGTATTTGGCCATATCCAGTTCCGCTCGCTTGACAGCCTCTTTAAGTTCAGCATTCTCCCGGTACAGTCTTTCGAACTCATCTGAGACACTGCTTAAGAAGGAATCTACCTCTTCCCGGTCGTATCCCCTAAGACTGCGGCTGAATTCCCGTCTCCTAACCTCGATTGGCGAGATCATGGTTGTCCTCCTCTCCTATCGCATTCCGGCAATAGAATACGTTGCGTTATTATTGTTGAGCCAGGTTGGCACCCGGTTCCTCCCACGGTCCTTTGGTCAAACCATTGGGAAACAGACCCAGCAAAAGGTTGTAGTTTGATTGTTGATTCCACCTACCCAAGCTAATATCCTTGAGTGCTGACTGGTATATGCCGATCACCTGACCCAGCAGCTCCGCAGAGTACCCGTCCCCTTCCAGTCTAACCGATGATACCCTTTCTGCTAACCAGGGAAGCTCGGTAAACAAGGATAAATCCAGAGGATGATAAATATGACAGCGGCACCGGTCATCGCATTGCAGTGGGTACTTCTGCCCGAGTGCATCCACCAGGCAAAAGCTGTCCCGTTCACAGGGGGAGGTACAGCCCGGTTTGCCTTCCGGGTCCAACGAGCCTATCAGACAGTAATCACTGATCATACCGCATAACGGCCCGTGAACCACGACCTCCAATGGCAGTGGCGAAGCACCGGCCAGGTACCGCAGATTGCTCTTGTCGATTTCAAGCGAGGGGCAAGCCCAAATCGCCCCCCATGCCTTGACCTGCTCTATGGCCCGGCTGTTGGTCAGATTAAGCCCGTATCCGGCCCCGGCTTTAATCCCCAGTTGGGAGGCAACCAGTAGTGAACCGGGATCATGTACTTCTACCGCATCTACCCGGCCGGTTTGGACCAAACCCCAGAGCTCCTCAACTTTCTGTCGGTCATCCACGGTAATGATGCGGGGAAACTCCAGCACTACCCTGACTCCCGCATTC
>JBLNCH010000138.1:0-5381 GCA_050260485.1 Bacillota bacterium
GTGTTCCTTTTGGTTTCAAAAAGGTTCTAATGCAATTCGTGTACCATAATTGGAGGTAAGTTGCTATTTAGACAGATTTCGACGTCATTGGAGAGGTAACTGCTTCACCAAACTCACTCAAAGTTTGTGGTTGCATATTAACTGCCTATTCAGAATTCTCATTATCCTTAGGTTTCGACATCACAATCACTACAGTTTTATACCCGGAAAATTGCTTAACCTGTTACCGGATGCAACATGCGCCAACTTGTTAATGTGTCATCTAGCACCATTAAGTCAGCAGGAACTCCGATATGGGGATGGTTCATTGTCCCATTTTATGAAAGTGGGACAGTGCGTCTCGCCACAATGTCGCTCACTCGCAAGCCGGCGCATATGTGGTTCTTTATTTTGTGTATCTTTATGCTTTCGCACTGGGCTTCCACGCCATCCGCTGTACTCTTGATTCGATCGTGTTAATCAGTGAAGCCGTATTCCTTTATCCAACGGTATAAGGTCTTCCGAGATATGCCCAAAGCTTTCGCTGTCTTGCTCTTGTTGTTGTTGAACTTCTGGAGATATTTTTTAACCATCATTCTTTCCATCGAACTGATTGACACCTCGCCGCCAATATTCTCCAGTTCGGTTTCCGTCTCAGCCACGCACTTAGGCGGCAGGTTGAGATAGCGTTTGATCATTTCATAGGTTATAACCGGTTGGGTTGACAGCTGGATCGCACCTTCAAGCACGTTTTGCATCTCCCTGACATTTCCCGGCCAGGGATAACGCAAAAAGGCCTCGATTACGTCGGGTGCAATGATATAAGGAGGCTTGTTTAAGCGCTGACATATCTTATGAGTCAGGTAATTGGCCATCATTATTATGTCGTCAGGCCTTTCCCTTAAGGGAGGAATGGTTATTTTGATTACCCCCAGTCGGTAATAGAGATCGCGCCGGAATCTCTGAAGATTGATTTCTGATTCCAGGTCTTTGTTGGTCGCGGCGATAATCCGGACATTAACTGGTATCAGCTTGTTTCCCCCCAAACGCATAATGCTTTTTTCTTCCAGAACCCTGAGCAAGGAGGCCTGCAGATCAAGAGGCATATCCCCTATCTCATCCAGAAAGATGGTCCCCTGATCCGCTAGTTCAAACTTGCCGATATTTCCTCCTTTTCGGGCGCCAGTGAAAGCACCCTCTTCATAGCCAAAGAGCTCACTGCCTATCAAGTCTTTAGGCAATGCGGCACAATTAATGGCTACGAAAGGATGGTTTTTGCGGGGACCGGCGTTGTGCATCGCCTGGGCTATCATATCCTTACCCGTTCCACTCTCCCCCAGGAGCAGCACATTCGAGTTTGAGGAGGACGCAGCCTGGGCCAGTTTTTTCGCCTCCAGGAAACTGGGATTCTCCCCGGCCAGATCAGCAAATGTTACCTTGGCGTTACTGCCAATCCAGCTACGCACCATACGATCAACATGCCTGCTTTCACGTATTATCAATAGGGTTCCTATGCAGGGAGGTTCCGAGTAGTTAAGTGGGTTACAGGTAACATGGCACTTGATTCTCTCCTGACCAACGTTAAGTATTACAGTTTCATTGGTAGCTATCCGACCCGTCGCCAGGCTGACGAGATAATGATTATCGGGGTGATGACCTAAGACATCATAGATGTTTTGCCCAATTACTTCTTCGTGCTTTTTTCGTAATAACCGGCAGCAGTTATGGTTGATATAGGACAGGGTGTTGTGATCGTCTACCACCATAACCGCCTCAGACATGGACTCAATCAGGTGTTCGTTGTACTTGGTTGCTCTTTCCAGGGTCATCTTGGATTCAATGTGCCTAACTGAGGCCATTACCATCCCTAAGGTATGGGTATTAAACCTGCAGTATGGAGCCTCCATACCCAAAACTCCAATAATCTTCCCGCCATCTATGATAGGCGCACTGCAGTTGGCCACCGGAATACCAATTCGGCAGAAGTGCTCGTAACCGACAACTGATATAGGACGTGCCAGGGCAACCGCCAGAGCGCTCGCGTTCGTTCCCATCAGTTCTTCCGGCCAGATAGTTCCTTCTACCAGCCCACCAGCACGGGCTTCACTCAACGACTGTCGGTCCCCCATAACCGAGAGCACACAAATATTGGCATCAGTTAACACCAGGACAAAACCTGTCCCCGCAATAAATTCCATCAAGCCCTCCATCACTGATGAAGCTGTTTCCATGAGGTATTCCGAATCCTTGCGGGCTTCATTGAACTCACGTTGGGAAAGATGTATGGCCTCATTTCTGGTGGGATCAACACCATAGCTGTAACTGCGCTCCCAGGAATCCCTGATCTCCCGACGCATACCTTCACGGAGTTCAGGTTTATTATGAAGCTGTCGCCACATCATCTCCTGATCCTGCTGGGTTATGAAAATCCTTGAGACAGGGGACGGGGTATGATTGACTTTGGGCTCCTGGTGGATCATTTAGGAAAACTGTTTCCCGAGCTCTGTTCGCATACGGCTTACTACTCTGCCGACGAACAAAGTAAGTAGCAACATGAAAGCGTTGCCTCGGCCAGTTTGGTATAGAAGACAGTGAATCCTTTTACATCTTGCTTGTCTACGCCACCGGGAAACCAGTGCACACCTGCCTTTCCCTTATTGTTTTGATTCGTGTTTAGTAACAAATGAGGTCGTCGCAGACTTTGCAGAGTATAGGTTTCAAGTTTTTATTAAGATGTTAGCTGCGATAATAAAGATGTGAAGAATCGACTGGCTGACGTGTCATTATGCTACGTTGATAGTTTAATCATATGGGCAATCACGATACACTTTTTATTATTTTACCAGATAGGTAATCAGAAAAGAATAATTGAAAATTATTTTGGTGACTTTTGCATCATTGGGGACCGCACCTTTTGAGGTTAACCAGAGACAAATGTAAAGCCCCTTCTAATCTCGAAGGGGCCATGCTTTCTGCTACACAACAACACCCAAAAGGGTTGGTTTTCACCGGGCTTGCATCCGGAGGTGTCTTATGTCTGACATTTATTATATGCATTATCGTTAATACAAATGTCAGCTTTATACTCCGAGGAACACCGCTTTGAATCGCCAAAAGTACTGATTGCGGAATAAGGCATAGAACGCCTCAGCCGGAAACAAATCCGGGAACTGTCAATCCGCAATCCGTGCAGTACAACGTAATTAGAAGTATAACAAGCCGAGTGCTTCGGCAATACAGGCCGGTTTGGTCTGGCCTTCGATCTCGATGGTGTGGGTAGTGGTCATCAACAGTTGATTAGGGCCTTTTTCTTCCAGGGCGGAAATGACCATATGGGACCGCACACGGGAACCTACCGGAACCGGAGATAGGAACCGCACCTTGTTAAGGCCGTAATTGATACTCATCTTGATTCCTTCAGGTACATATTTGGCCTGATATGAAAACGTGGAAAGAAGGCTAAGGGTTAAAAACCCGTGGCCAATCGTTTTCCCGAAAGGCCCGTTTTTCGCCTTTTCCTCGTCGACATGAATCCACTGCCAGTCCTCAGTGACATCGGCAAAACGGTTGATCCTGTCCTGGTCAATGGTTACCCATTCGGTCGTGCCGTTCTCCTGTCCAACCATCTGTTTGAAACGTTCCAAAGGAATGTATTCCGGCATTTTTATCCTCCTTTCTTGTTGCACCCTTAATCCCGTCAAACATTATTTGGGATAGGTTTTATCTGCCTTTGAAATTGGGTTTTCTCTTTTCCAGGAAGGCATTCAATCCTTCTCGCATGTCTTCCGTAGCAAAACACTCAGCGAAGAGTTCTCTTTCGATCTGCAGGCCGGTTTCCAGATCGGTTTCAATTCCCAGATCCATGGCTGTCTTGGCAAATTTCAGGGTTACACTTGATTTGGATATCAGAGTTTTGGCCATTTTCTTGACTTCATTCATAAGCTCTTCATGGGGCACCACCTTGTTGACCAGCCCGATCTCATAAGCCCTTTTCGCATCAATCGGTTTCCCCGTAAAAACCATTTCTTTAGCTATCCCCATACCTACCAGCCGCGGCAGTCTCTGGGTACCGCCACCACCCGGAATGATCCCCAGGTTTATCTCGGCCTGACCAAAAGAGGCTCTTTCGGAAGCAATTCTTATATCACAGCACATAGCTATTTCACAGCCGCCACCAAAGGCAAAGCCGTTTACAGCAGCTATGGTAGGCTTGGAAAAGTGAGCAATGGTTTGTTGAGCCTTATACCCCTGATACGTCAGATCGCGAGCCTGCAGGAAGGTATGGGTTGACATCATGGCTATATCGGCCCCGGCCACAAATGCCTTGTCACCAGCACCGGTTATAACGGCCACCCTAACCTCATCGTCGTCTTCCATCATCTCAAACACCTGTTTTAATTCACTGAATACCTGATCGTTTAATGCGTTCAGCACCTTGGGACGATTAATGGTGATGGTTGCGATACCATCTTCCTTCTCCACTAAGAGCACCTTAAAATCATAGTTCATTTATTTCACTCCTTCATTGCTGTAACAGGTCTAATACGATAACCGCTTGATTGCTTGTTAATTGCTCAATCGGTATGTAATCAAACCGCTTTGTGTGGAGCAACGCATTAATACGATTGCAGTTGTAACTACCCGGTCTCCAGGTGGGGGCAAGGCTACTATATACCTAAGGCAAAAGCCAAACGGGCCACCGGACCAGTGGCCCGTTATAAGCAACCGAAATTCAGAAACTAGGGCATCATCATTCCGCCATCGACCTGCAGGCACTGACCGGTCACATATGATGACTCGTCGCTGGCAAAGAAGAGGATGGCGTTTGCCAGTTCTTCTATCGTACCAGGTCTTTGCATAGCATTCGCCCTTGCGGATATCTCTCTGATTTTCTCGGGAACTGCCAGGAACATAGCAGTTTCGACGGAGCCGGGAGCAACCGCATTAACTGTAATACCCTTGGTTCCCAGTTCTTTCGCCAGGTTTCTCGTAAAACCGACCAAACCTGCTTTAGTGGCTGCATAGTTTGCCTGGCCAGGGTTTCCAAAACGGCTAACGGAGGAGATATTGACGATCTTGCCGTAGCCCTTGTCTCTCATCATAGGTACAACAGCCTTGCAGCAATAGAAAACACCTTTCAGGTTGACATCAAAAACCTGGTCCCACTGCTCTTCGGTCATCTTATGGAATATAGCATCCCGCGTAATTCCGGCGTTGTTTATTAGGATGTCAACGGTTCCGAAAGCTTCGACTGCTTTTTGCACCATGGCGTCCACCGACGCCTTGTCGGCCACATTACATACCACTCCAAGTGCGGTTCCGCCCATATCTTTAATCTTTTGTTCCGCTTTTTTGACCTCGTCCTCTTTGAGGTCCCCAATAACTACTTTGGCGCCTTCCTG
>JBLNCH010000139.1:0-4528 GCA_050260485.1 Bacillota bacterium
TGTCCCCGAAATAGAAAGCTGGTTAACCCTTGAGGGCAGCAGTTAGACGGGGTACAACCTCGTATAAGTCTCCGACAATGCCGTAGTCAGCCATCTGCCAGATGAAAGCGTTCTGATCGGTATTGACTGCGACGATGGTTTTAGCATCCCTTATACCTACTGTAAACTGCACCTGACCGGAGATCCCGAGGCATACAGCCAGTACCGGTTTACCGATCTTGCCTGACAGTCCGACTATCCTCTCTTCAGGCAGCCATTTTTCGTCGGTGGCAATGGGCTTACTGCACGCCACCAGCCCTCCCAGAGCTTCTGCCAGTTCCTCGACCATTTTCAGGTCTTCCTGACGGGTCAATCCCTTGCCCACGCAGACCAGAACTTCAGCTCCTTCAATATCGACCGAACCCTGACTTTTGTCGGCCTTCTCCAGCACCTTGACCCGGCCAGGCCTGAGTGATAAGTCAACCTCAATTACCTGAGCCGCTTCGGAAGATTTGACTGGTTCACCGACCCCTGGATTCACTGATATGACCTGGATTTCAGTGGTGATGCTCTGAGTGGCAACGGTGGCTCCGCCCAGGGAATTGCGGGTACAGAGCAGTTGGCCATCTTTGACTTCCAGGGTATCAACGTCGGTAATACATCCGGCTCCCAGCTTCTGGGCCAGGCGTCCGGCCAACTCCTTACCCCGTCTGGTCGATCCAATAAGGATTACAGCCGCCTCGGCCTTTTCAGCCACCTGGCTGAGGGCATCCGCATAAATTGAGGCCTCAAAGGTCTGCAATTCGTCTTTCTTGGAGGTGTATACGGCAAGGGCCCCACGGTTTACATACCCCTGGAGATCAGCCGGTCCCAGAGCCGCGACTGCTACTCCCAGACCCATCTGCTGTCCCAGTTCACCTGCTTTACCAAGAAGCTCCCATGCAACCTCGTCGCGTTCACTGAATACTAAAATCGTTGCCATATTACTACCTCCTAACCAGGCCTTCTGCTTCCAGGGCGGCTACCAGACTGGCTACGTCTTTGTCCGCTCCCTCCTGGAAGAGAACCCGTTTTCTATCCTGTTCAGGTGCCAGGTTGCTTAAGGTACTGACTGACTTGGATACTTCAATCCCAAGATCTTCGGGCTTGAATACCTGTTTGGGCTTCTTGCCCGCCTTCAGGATCTGGGTTACTGAAGGAATACGGGGTTCATTGATCTCGCTAACCACTGTGACCAGAGCCGGAAGTCCCACCTCAACGGTTTCAAAGCAGTCATCCAGGTTCCTGGTCGCCTTCAGGGTGTCACTGCCCACTTCCATGGCGTTAACGTAGGTCACCTGCGGCAGGTCCAGAATTTCTGCCAGGCGGGGTCCTACCTGACCGGAGTAATTATCCGCCGAGCCTTCACCCAAAAGGATGATGCCGTAGTCGTCCACCTTAGCTATTGCCTTGGCCAAAGCTGCGGCAGCCACTCCACTGTCGGCACCCTCAAAATCAGGGGAAACAACCATAATCGCCTCATCGGCTCCCATAGCCAGGGCTTCCTTGA
Organism: Bacillota bacterium; assembly: GCA_050260485.1. Classification (GTDB taxonomy): domain Bacteria; phylum Bacillota; class Syntrophomonadia; order Syntrophomonadales; family DTU052; genus DTU052. The sequence goes on from JBLNCH010000139.1 coordinate 1,529, forward strand.
TGGTATCTGTCAACTGTTCGGAACCGGCGGAAATGGCAATAACCTTGCCCCCCACCTTGTCCCTGATCCTGACCGCTTCTTCCAGGGCATTTTTGTCAATGTTGCCGATGGTAAGCGGGATGTTTTCCAGGACCGGTTCCCGGGTTTCTTTTCTGATCCGGACTTGCTGCAGGTCCACGGTTTGCTTGACGCAGACAATAATATTCATCCGGTACTACTCCTTTCTCGCTGTATAATCAAGATCTAATGAGGTCCCCATTTTTATTCCGGGATAATACCTTTATCCAAAACGGAACTGCACCCCCGATTCTCCGTTTGGATAATACCAGTCCAATACCTCCGGCCCACAGGCGATTCGGCAGGTGCCGCACTCCAGACAGCCGTCAATATCAAGTTCCACCTCTCCCCGGTCGTTCATGGAATACAATCCGGCCGGACATACAAGTATGGCGGCCTTCAACCGCGGATCCTTCTCATAACCAGGCCGGATGTTGATGTGTCTCGCCCTGTCCGGTTTAAATACATTTACCCCGAGTTTGGCTTTCATGCTGCGACGTTCACTCATATCTTCAACCCTCCCCAGAGATCCTTGGCCATACGCCAGACTTCCCCAAAACTAAGATGTTTTCTAACGGTATCCGAAAGCTTGGCCTTGGGACCTTCGCCAATGGTGAAAAGATCCTCCAGCACCTCTCCCGCAAACTGCGGATAGAAACCAAACAGGCGCGGGTTCTCCAGAAAATGGGGAGCGTGTCTGAAGGTCTTGAAATCCCGCATTACGAAACTGTCCGCCAGCAACTGCTGGTAACAGGCCAGACCGGCGGCCGAAAAATCATTTCTCTCCCGGGCCTGCCGGACCGCTTGAGCGGCCATGACCCCGGAAGCGATGGCAAACTCCATCCCGCGAACCGTAATCCCCATATTAAGAGACAAACCGGCTGCATCACCAGCAACCAGCAGTCCATCGCTTAACAAGGTGGTAAGCCCTGCCATTCCGCCTTCGGGAATAACGTGAGCCGAGTATTCCACCAGTTCCCCGCCTTTAATCAGGGGGGCTATTTCCGGGCGTTCCTTGAATTCCTCCAACAGGTAGGGAACCTCCACCGGGGGTTTTTTATCCATCAGGTCCTTTATCCCTACCACCATCCCCAGAGAGATGCTGGTTTTGTTGGTATAGAGGAATCCCCCGCCAAAGCGCCCTTGGGTCAGGCTGCCCATGAACAGTTGGGCCACACCTTCATCACCGGTCAGGCCAAACCTGTCCTCCAGGGTTTCACGCGGAAGCTCGATAACCTCTTTCAGCCCAACCGCATAGTTTTGGGGCACACCTGGGGATCTCAGACCGACCTTCTCGGCAATCAGGGAAAGTACCCCGTCACAGGCGATAACCACGTCGGCACCCAGTTCCTCGCCTCCAGCCACTACTCCAACCACCCGCCCGTTGTCCAGGATAATATCATCTACCCGGTTTTTGGCAACCAGCATAGCCCCTGCGTCTTCAGCCCGTGAGGCCAGCCAGCGGTCAAAGGTAGCCCGCAGCACAGTATAGCTGTGGTAGGGTGGCTGGTTGAATTTTTCGGAACGAAACCGTATGGTGGTAGAATTCTCAGGAGACATCATAGTTACCAGTTCACTTGTAACATGCCTCTCCAAGGGAGCATCGTCCCAAATGTCCGGGAGGTACTGACGCACTGGATTGACATATAGACGCCCGCCGGTTACATTCTTGGCCCCGGGATAATCCCCGCGTTCAACCACCACTACCTCAACTCCTACCTGGGCAAGGGTATAAGCGGCTGACAGTCCGGCTAAGCCTGCACCGACAATGATGACTTCAAATTTGTCCATAAACAAGCCTCCAATATAACCCGAATAAGAAAATGAATCAGATTATTATACCTGTTTTGACAATAACGCAAAACCCCACCAGTAATATCTTTCTATTCATTAACAAATAACGCGGGTTGCGACGATCGTCGCAACCCTGCTAATCATTCGCGGCCAAAACTTTTCTTTCAACTTCTTAATCGTACCCAGCGGGATTCGGTGTTGCAACCTCGACAAGAGCACCGGCACTGCCTCATGGTTATTTGTCTCTGATCCCAGAACTAGGCCAACAGGCTTCCGGCGGTAATCATCCGCTGCATATCGTTAACACCTTCGATCTGTTCCCCAATAATCATGTCGCGATAGATCATCGATACTTTGTAGTCCTCCATCAGGCCATAAGAGCCATGTACTCCTACTGCCAGACGGGATACATCCACCCCGGCCTCAGTGACAAAGGCCTTGGTCAGGGCCGCTTCTTTAGCAAATTCCCGCGGGTCTTTCAGGTTTTCGGCCAGGTAACCCAGGCGGTAGGTAAGCCAGCGAGCGGCTTCCACCTTCTCCGCAATCTTCGCAATAGCCACTTGAATGGTTGGGAACTTGGCTATGGTGCCATCCCGATGAGCTTTTTCCTTGGCGTATTTGATGGAAAGTTCCAGGGCAGCCTGCATCCCGCCCAGAGTGCTGGCGCAGACCCCTACCTTTCCAAAAGCAATGCCGTACTGAAGAACCGCATAGCCATTGCCTTTGGGCCCCAGGAGATTAGACGCAGGAACTCTTACGTCCTTCAGGTAGACATCCACCAGGCTTCCGCCGCGATTGCCAATCTTGTGCCAGGGTTCAGAGGTCGTGTATCCCGGGCAGTTTTTCTCCACGATAAAAGCGGTAGGTTTACCAGTTTCATCGTCCTTGGCGAAGATGACTATTGGGCCATCATAATCGGCGGAGGAGATGAAACGCTTGGTCCCGTTGATCACATAATAATCACCGTCTTGGACTGCGGTGGTGGTAATCTGTTTGGGGTCAGAACCGGTAGCCGGCTCGGTGAAGGCAAATGAGGCCAGTTTTTTACCGGCACAGCAATCAGGTAAGTACTTGGCTTTCTGTTCCGGGGTTCCAAAAGCATAAATAGCACTGGCTCCCAGGGAGTTAACCGAGAAGATCATCGCCACC
>JBLNCH010000140.1:0-4975 GCA_050260485.1 Bacillota bacterium
CGGATATTGCTGTTGCGTTGAAACATGGCAACTGCGCTTAATCTTATTAAACAAACGGTTAACCGTTAGCAAATTTTTTACGCTAACAAACGGCAGAACACAATGCCTTGTAACACTGCGCCAGCAGTGTAAGTTTACGCTTTTCCCAATTGGGTGATGAACCTTAAAGTAGGTGTATCATGGCCAAGGTTGCTAAAGTACCGGTTATTCTACAAATGGAAGCTCTCGAGTGTGGTGCGGCTGCGCTCTGTATGGTTTTAGCCTATTATGGAAAATGGCTGCCGCTCGAACAGGTGCGCGCTGATTGTGGAGTATCGCGCGACGGTTCCAGCGCCAAAAATATTGTGAGAGCCGCCCGGTCTTACGGATTAAAAGCCGGGGGGTACCGCATGGAACCTTCCGCCCTGCGCGACATAACCCTGCCCGCCATAATTCATTGGAATTTCAACCATTTCGTAGTCCTCCGGGGCTTTAAGAAAGACAAGGTTCTGCTGAATGATCCGGCCTCCGGACAAACCCAGGTCTCATGGGAGGAGTTTGATAGGGCCTTTACCGGGATTGTGCTCCGTTTTGAACCAACGGAGGATTTCAAACCCGAAGGCAAACCAAAAAGCGTCCTGGCCTTTGCCAGGAGGCGTCTCAAAGGCACCCTGGGCCCCTTTGTCTTTGTGGTGCTCACAGGTATCCTTACTGCGGCGGTGGGCTTGATGACACCGCTCTTCTCCCGGGTTTTTATGGACAATATCCTTTCCGGCAAGAACCCTGAATGGTTGATCCCATTTGTTATCGCAATGGCGCTGACTCTGTTGTTCCAGTTCGTGGTGAGTATTATTGAGGCCATATACTGGCTGAAGATTCAAGGAAGCTTCGCCATAACAGCCAATGCCGAATTCATGTGGCATGTCTTGCGGCTGCCGGTTGAATTCTTTGCCCAGCGTTTTGCGGGTGATATTGTATCCCGACAGACCTCTAATGAGCAGATTGCCGGGACGCTTATTCGGCGGCTGGCTCCCATATTAATGAACACCTGTCTGCTGGTTTTCTACCTGGCTATTATGATCAACTACAGCATTCCGCTAACCCTGATCGGTATTGCAGCTACCCTGTTGAACATCGTGGCTCTGCGCATTACCGCCCGTAAACAGCTTGACCTGATCCGCTCCGTCCAGACTACCGGAGGCAAGCTAATGGGCACCACCATGTCGGGTATCGAGATGATTGAAACCATCAAGGCCAACGGTGCGGAGAACGGCTTTTTTGAGCGCTGGGCAGGTTATTATGCCCGGCAGCACAACGCCGAGGTTTCCGTCGCCAGGTTCACCCAATACTACGGTGCTATTCCCGCTTTTTTACAACAGATCGCCAATGTGGCGATTCTGATGTCCGGGGTTTATTTGATCCTGGACGGTACGTTTACAATAGGTATGATCCTTGCATTTCAAAGCTTTATGTCGTCATTTTTGGCCCCGGTTAACCAGCTAATAGGTGTCGGTGAAAGCTTTATCACTATGCGTTCCGACATGGAACGGGTGGAAGACGTCATGAATTACAAAACGGATGTTAAAGACGATACAAGACCATTACCGATCGCTACATGTCTTAATGATACAGGAAAGCTATCAGGGGCTCTCGAGATAAAAAACCTGACCTTCGGCTACAACAAGTTGTCCCCGCCGCTAATCCAGGATTTCTCGATCTCCATCAAACCAGGTTCATCAGTGGCATTTGTAGGCGGCAGCGGTTCTGGAAAGTCAACCCTGGCCAAGCTGATTACCGGACTGTATCAGCCCTGGAGCGGAGAAATCCTGTTCGACGGCCGGCGGCGTGAGGATATCGATCCCTATACCTTTAAGAGCTCGGTGGCAATGGTTGACCAGGACATCACTCTTTTCGAGGATACCATCGCCAACAACATCCGCATGTGGGACACCTCAATTGAGGATTTTGCGGTTATTCTGGCCGCACGGGACGCCGATATCCACAATGTCATTGTTACCCGCCCAGGAGGATACTCACACATTATCAAAGAAGGTGGCAAAAACTTTTCCGGTGGGCAGCGGCAGCGCATTGAAATTGCGCGCGTGCTCGCCCAGGAGCCGACTATCATCATCCTGGACGAGGCTACTAGTGCTCTGGATGCCAAAACCGAGGAGATGGTAATGCAGAATATCCGTAATATAGGTGCTTCCTGTATAGTTATTGCCCATCGCCTCTCCACCATCCGTGATTGCGATGAAATCGTAGTGCTGGATAAGGGATTGGTGGTTGAGCGGGGAACCCACCAGGAGCTATTGGATCGTGGTGGGAAGTATGCGGAGCTAGTAACGATGGAATAGGATCTTTTGTCTGATATTATGGATCAGCCGATGGTATTGGGTTTATTTCTGTCTTTACCGGTATTATTCCGGAATAGCTGTCTTTTTGTAAGGTCTAAACCGAAACTGAGCAAGATCAAATAATGTCTGAGAAGGTAGAACCCAAGTGAACTTCAGTATCTATGACGACCAGATAAATATCCGGCGCGAAAATGACCAGCGGATGATGGAGGGTGCATTGTCCGACCTCCTGTCGGTGCTGGGTATCGTCGGCACCGGAGGCGGGGAAACACCTGTTGAAAAACAGGCCGTACGTGATGCTCTGGGTAAAATCTTGAGGTCACTGGGGGCCAGGATCCCCGAGGTGCCTGATAACCTGCCGGATGTTAATGCCGAGCTGGAATATATGCTGCGGCCGTCAGGGGTAATGCGTCGCCGCGTTGAACTGGTGGGTGAGTGGTGGAAGGATGCTGCCGGGCCTCTCCTGGGCAGTACAGTGGACGGTGCCGTCATCGCCCTCATGCCGTCCAGGCTATCCGGCTATGAGTACCAGGATCCCAAAACTCTGCAGGTCATTAAAATTAACCGGCAAACCGCCAAAGACATTAACCGGAACGCCTTCTGCTTCTACCGGCCATTCCCCGCCCGCAAGCTCTCGTTACTGGACCTGGGAGTCTTTATGTTGCAGAGCATATCATGGGCAGACATTGCTTTTGTGATGGGAGCCAGCCTGCTCGTCTCCCTCCTGGGCATGTTTTTGCCGTTTATGAACAAGCAGATCTTCGATAGTGTTATCCCTTCGGGTACCAAAGGCGATGTTCTCCCCATGGCTGCGCTTCTGGTTGGAGCCGCAGTCGGTTCTACTCTGTTTGGCATAACCCGCAGTATCGTACTTATCCGTTTTCGTGACAAGATTAATCTCTCAGTCCAGACGGCTTCCATGATGCGGACCGTTACGCTGCCGGCCAGCTTTTTTAAGGATTATTCCGCCGGGGAATTGAGCAGCCGCATCATGAGCATTAATACCCTCTGCAATATGCTCTCCGAGGCAGTAATGACTACCGGTCTTACCGCGCTGTTCTCTTTCGTCTACATATTCCAGATGATTCATTACGGGCCAGCATTAGTGGTTCCCGGTTTGCTCATAATCCTTACCATGCTTGCCCTTTCCGTAGTGACTACTGTAATGCAGATCAAGATCTCCCGGAAACAGATGAAGATCTCCGCCAAAATCTACGGCCTGGTTTATGCATTATTTAGTGGAATACAGAAGATTAAGCTGGCCGGGGCAGAAAAACGAGCCTTTGCCAAATGGGCCGCACTCTATAGAGAGCAGGGCAAGTTGACCTATTCCCCGCCACTCTTCTTGCGGATTAACAGCGCGATATCCACTCTGGCAACCATGGGTGGTACCCTGATCCTGTATTATTTTGCAGGCATAAGCTCCGTGAGTCCCGCTGATTATATGGCATTCAACGTTGCCTATGGATCGGTCAGCGGTGCTATCATGGCTCTGAGCGGTATTGCCACGATCCTGGCAAACATCAAGCCGCACTTGGAGATGGTACAGCCTATTCTTGAAACACTTCCGGAAACAGCCGATGGCAAAAAGATCATCACCAACCTGACCGGTAATATCGAGGTTAATAACCTTACCTTCCGCTATGATCCGGAAGGTCCACCTGTAATTGACAATGTGAGCTTTAAAATCCGCTCCGGAGAATATGTTGCCATAGTGGGGAAAACCGGCTGTGGTAAATCTACCCTGATGCGGCTCCTGCTGGGGTTTGAGAAGCCGGAAACCGGTGCGATTTATTATGACGGCCATGCCCTGGAAAGCTTGGATTTGCGTTCAGTGCGGCAGTTGATTGGGGTGGATCTGCAGAATGGCAAGTTGTTTGCGGGAGACATATTCTCCAACATAATCATAACCGCCCCTTGGAAGACCCTGGATGATGCCTGGGAAGCTGCCCGGATGGCAGACATTGCAGAAGATATCAAGGCAATGCCGATGGGTATGCACACCATGATCTCGGAGGGCAGCGGCGGTATCTCCGGAGGACAGCGGCAGCGATTGTTAATTGCACGGGCTCTTGTATCAAAGCCGAAAATCCTCTTTTTTGATGAAGCCACCTCCGCACTTGACAACATTACCCAGAAGCGTATAGCCGACAGCATCGGCAGTCTGCGCTGCACCCGTTTGATTATTGCTCACCGGCTCTCCACCATCCGCTACTGCGACAGGATTCTGGTGTTAGATGCTGGTAGAATAGTTGAGGAAGGTGATTACGAAACACTTATGGCTAAACAGGGGCTTTTCTATGAACTGGCCCGCAGGCAGACCATATAAGGTTTGGAGTTCCCAACATCCTAATAAAAATCAATTATAAGGAGCGATTGCTATGGATATCACAAAAAAGATCGACGGTAATTCTGTAACCATCACCCTGGCAGGACGGCTGGATGTAGTAACCTCAAACCAGCTTTCCAGTGAACTAGCCAACATTTTTGAGCAGGGCGAGGTAAACCTGGTTTTCGACTTCGGCTCTCTGGAGTACATCAGCAGTGCCGGGCTGCGTGTTATGTTGACCGCTCAAAAAAAGGTCAATGCCATGGGCACCACCATGAAAATCATCAACGTCAGCGAAACAGTCAAGGAA
>JBLNCH010000141.1:0-7410 GCA_050260485.1 Bacillota bacterium
AAAACTTATCGACGAGGCGGGTAATAACCTTCCGCCTATAGCTGCCACGACCCGGCTTTTTGAACAGGACACGATTATCAACGGTTTCGCGCTTGGGGACTTTGTTTTAACTCAGTTAATCAATTATATTGGTGAACCCACTACTGCCCTCTTCCGTAAAACGGATCTTGACGAACCATTTGGCAGGTTTTTAGGGCGGGATTACGGCTGCAATGTGGATATGGCGGCATGGATCAAACTGCTTTCAAAAGGACAGGCAGTTTATATTGCTGAACCCTTAAGCAGTTTACGGATGCACAATGAACAGCAATCCCAATCGTTTAAGATGATGGTCTTAGGCATAGCGGACTGGACACATCAGATAATTACGGCTCGCCAGCTTGATTTCTTAAAAAAGGAGGTTAATTTCAAGGTAGCAGCCAGTCGGTGTCTTAAAAATATAGCGGGGCTTCTGCACATGGCCGCAGTTAATGACCAGGAGGACCTAATTGAAAAAGGCGATCTTAAACAACTAGCTTCAGAGCTTATGATGGAGTTATTAGCGGGATATGGTGGCAAGAAATTTGCAGGTTTCGCAAATACTGACTTTCTGCCACCCGCAGTTGATCCGTCTCGCCCTGGTGTCAGTATCATAGTAGTCACCTATAATTCCCGTCGCACCATTGCTCTTTGTCTTGAGAGTCTAATATCACACACCGGACCGCAAGACGAGATTATTTTAGTGGATAATGCTTCACAGGACGCCACCATGCAGTTCGTAGGGGCGTTTGTGGAAAAACATCCTGGCCGGATAAAAGTAATCCATAGCGAAAAAAACCTTGGTTTCTCACAGGGGACCAATTTGGGTTTGGATGCTGCGACAAAAGAGTATGTAGCCCTGTTGAATCCCGATGTCGAGGTTACTTCCGGCTGGTTGGATCGCATGATTGGTTATTTGATAGCAGATCCTCATGTCGGGGCGGTGGGGCCGACGACCGATTATGTGGCTGGACTCCAAAAAGTAGGATTATATATTGAGGGGGTACAACTTACAAATTGGGATGCTATATCCGACATCTTAGCGGCCCGGAATAGGGGACAAGGGAAAGAAACCCTGCTTCTTATCGGTTTCTGCTTACTTACGCGACGTTCTCTCTTAAAAGATTTGGGAAACCTGGATCCAAACCTTTTTCTCGGCAACGATGACCTGGACCTTTCTTTGCGCCTGCGGCAAAAAGGTTACAAGCTATTGGTTGCTACCGATGTCTTCGTGCACCATTTTGGACAGGTTAGCTTCTCGACGGAGCCTGGGCACAGAACGAAATACCTTGTACAGCAAAGCACCAATGCCCTTTACGAGAAGCTATACCGGCATTACCACGGCAAGGTGCCGCCGGCGGAAGAACTTTGGGGCATGTCCTGGTTCACCCCGCAAACTGGCCTAGCCAGCATCGTTATTCTCATTCATAACAATCTGGAATTGGCCCAGCAGTGTATTACGGCGGTGTACAGGCATACTCCACGGGACTTCGAATTGATCCTCGTGGACAATGGTTCAACTGAGGATGTGGCTTCTTATGCCGCGGAACTGCAACAAACCTGCGGCAACGTGACCTATATTCGTAATGAATTGGACCAGGGCTACGCTTACGGTGGCAACCAGGGCTTTGCTGCCGCGCGGGGTGAATACGTGGCCCTGCTCAATAATGGCGTGGTGGTATCAGACGGATGGTTGGGAAAGCTGCTGGCTTTACTTGCAATCGATCCAGCCATTGGGATGGTGGGCATCCAGGCGAACAATGCTGGGGTTCAGCAGCCTAAAGGCATATCTTACAAAGACGAAGATATGGCTGACTTTGATGAATTGGCCGCCCGCCACTTCCTGGAGCGGGCGGGTAGCTTTACCATGGCTCTCCGGGTTACCGGCGGTTGCATGGTCATGCGGCGGGAAGTCATTGATAAGGTGGGTGGCTTCGACACCTGCTATAGGGAGGCTAACCTGGCGGATGATGATCTCTGTTTACGAGTAAAACGAGCCGGCTACCAAATCGCCCTCGCGCAGGATGTTTTTGTCTACTACCACGAGGCCGCTACCCTCGGGGCCGTTCCATCCGACACCGAACGACTGCTGGAGGAAGACTGGCGCTTCTTTTGTCACAAGTGGAACCATCAAGGGAAAAGGGTGGAAGAGTATCCGGCTACTGAACTTGCCCAAGCCAGGCCGTTTGATTTTGCATGGGATCACATTCCACCCCGGTACGCGGATATTTTTCACCCGGACGCGGAGCCCCTGGATTTGGCGATATCGCAGCCGGTGAGATTCCTTTGCATTCCCGACTGGGAGAACCCTGCCTGGCGGCAGGCGGTTGCAACCTATGCCACAACTTTCAAACCATCGGATCCGGTTTCCTTAATCATCCGGGTAGAACCTCTTTTGCTTGAAAACGTAGAAAGTGCCTTACGGCAGATCGCCAGTCTGCTGCAGGAGTTAGGCCTTTCGGAATCGAATGTCGCTGACATCTTTCTGGAGACCTCGAAAATACCACCGCGCCGTCGGGGTGGCCTGTATACCGCGGCCACCGCGTTTATACCATGCGCCGGCAGCCGCGCCGCTCTTTATGCCAGAGAAGCCGGGGCGTGTGGGGTACCAATGGTAGACGAGTTATCTGGAGACACACTTCGACGGTTGGCGCATACCTCAAGGCCGCAGAGAAAAAGGAATCCCAAGCTAACAGCACTTACCAGCATTGTGATCCTTACCCACAATGAGTTGGAGTACACCAGGCGATGCGTGGAAAGCATCCAAAAACACACGAATGAACCTTATGAATTGATCTTCGTGGACAATGGTTCTTCAGACGGAACCCTCGAGTACCTACAAAGCCTTTCCGACGCCAGGGTGATCACCAATCCCATCAACCTGGGTTTTGGCGCAGGCTGCAACCAGGGGATGAGCGCCGCAAAGGGCGAGTATATCGTATTGCTTAACAACGATACCGTGGTGACTGAAGGCTGGCTTACCCGGATGATCAACTGGGTTGAGGCGGATCCGTCTGTCGGGATGGTCGGGCCAAGGTCCAACTACGTTGTCGGCCCCCAGATGGTTAATCCGGTACCCTATGGCGACGATCTTTCCAGGATGCACGAGTTTGCCGCCAAGTTTTCCGCGGAAAACGCGGGGACCAGCTTCCAGGTGCTGCGGTTGGTTGGGTTTTGTGTTCTTATAAAGCGGGCGGTCATTGAAAAGATTGGCGGGTTTGACGAACGTTTCGGGAAAGGCAACTTTGAAGACGACGATTTTTGCATCAGGGCTGGCATGGCCGGGTTCAAACTTCTGGTTTGCAATGATGTGTTTATCCATCATTATGGGAGTCGGACTTTTGCTGGCGCCAAAATGGACTATTTGGAAATGATGCGCCGGAATTGGAAGAAATTCAAGGACAAATGGGATCTTCCGGTGGACAAGCCCATGGAATATGGGTACAGTGCCGCCGAGGTCTTGAACCGGGTCTTTGATGCAGAACTACATTATAGCCCGCTGCCTCAAAGCCCGGATGATTTTACCGCTGGTATGGATCCGGCGTTCAACGAGAAGCGAGGGTTCAGTTTTTTGGTTATGCTGGATTGGCCGGGGATGCAGGCTTCTTTACGAACTGTCCTTGATGCTTATTTGGCTGCCTTCAAAGCGGATGACGACGTATCGCTCATCATGCTGGTGGAGGATGTTGGGGATAACGAAGAGATGAACCTGCAATCAGCCGAAAACTGGCTTGTAGAAGCAATTAAAGTAAAAGGATTAGAAGTAGACAGTATTCCTGATATTTTGTTGAGCCGGAGCCCCGACTCGCCGAGGAACCGGTTAGCCCTTTACAAGTCGGTCCAGGCATACATTCCAACCGGGGAACTGTTAGAAGAGGTGCATCGAAAGGAACTTCAGGCATGTGGTTGCCTGGTGGTGGAGGAATGCACGCCATTCCAACTGGAGAAAGTGGCCGGAATCCGACCAGCCAGGCAAACAGCCGCCTCTTGAAATTTTCTGATTCCAAAAAGGTATTAAGGAACTCCTGGGGACACCGATATTCATAGTGAATGGGGACATCAGGATCCCTACACAGCAAAGCCGCGGTTTCCAAAAACCGGTAACGGCCGGCCGGTGGAAGGAGACGGAGCGGGGACGCAGTCTAATCGTTGCAAGGGATGAGACCAGGGAGAATGATGCCGCCATGGCCCATGGTAAGGATACCAGGGCAAATAAAAAATTCAAGGAGGAATAGATTATGGGTCTGAGGATTAACAACAACATTGAGGCGATCAATGCTCACCGGAACTTGCAGAGTACCTCAACAGGCTTGGCGAAGGCGATGGAACGGTTGTCGTCAGGTATGCGGGTCAACAGGGCGGCCGATGATGCGGCCGGGTTGGCCATCTCCGAGAAGCTGCGCAGCCAGATTGGCGGGCTGAATCAAGCCATCAAGAACGCCCAGAACGGCATCTCCCTTATCCAGACAGCCGAGGGTGCTCTGAATGAGACCACCAGCATCCTGCAAAGGATGCGTGACCTGGCGGTTCAGGCTGCTGACGGTGTGTACAGTACGGACGACCGTGCTGCCCTGCACAAAGAATTCCAGGCGTTGGTTCAAGAGGTAGACAGGATTGCCAAGGACACCAAATTCAACGACACGGAGCTGTTGCTCAATAACGCCAATCTGACATTGCAGATTGGTGCCAATGCAAACCAGGTCATCGCGGTCAACGTGACTGCTGCTGATGCAGGTGCTCTAAGCATCAACACGTTGGCTATTGACACTCAGGGTGGCGCAACGGCCGCTCTCGCCGCCATCGACACGGCGCTTACCACCGTTTCCGACATCCGTGCAGGTTTTGGTGCCACGCAGAACAGGTTGGAGCACACCATCAACAACCTCAGTGTGGCCGCCGAGAACCTGGCCGCTTCCGAGTCCCGTATCCGCGACGCCGATATGGCTCTGGAAATGGTCAATTTCACCAAGCTGCAGATTCTGCAACAGTCCGGTACCGCGATGTTGGCGCAGGCCAACACGGCGCCGCAGGCAGTGTTGTCGTTGCTACGGTAATTACGTTCCGGTATGTGACGGCCGGCTGGCCAGGACCAGCCGGCTCTTTCTTACACTAAAGTTTACGCACGCCAAAATCGTGTAAAGGAGAGTTGCTTTTATGCCTCTACGGGTGATCAACAGCGGGCAAACGCAGCCTGAAAACCAGGGAGCCGCTCCCAAGCTATCTCTTTGTATGATTGTCAAGAATGAAGAGGAGTATCTGCCCAGATGCCTCAATAGTGTGCGGGACGTAGTAGATCAGATGGTGATTGTGGACACCGGCTCCACCGATCGGACTGTAGAGATTGCCAGAAGCTTTGGCGCTGAAGTTTACCATCACCCGTGGCATAACGATTTTAGCGAGGCGCGAAATGTTTCCCTTGATCATGCTACCGGCGACTGGATCATCATTCTGGACGCTGATGAAGAACTTGTCGAAGAGGATAAAAACAAAATTAAGCCACTTTTGGCATCCGCTAATTGTGAAGGATTTTTTGTGGTTGAGACCAATTTTGCCGGCGATTTACCGGGAAGCGATGCAATTTGTCACCCAAACCTGCGTATTTTCCGAAACCGCAAGCAATACCGTTATCATGGGGCGTTGCACGAGCAAGTGATTAATATTGAGGGAAAGCGTTATCTTTCGCAGATTAGATTAAACCATTATGGCTATCTTAACAAACCTCTTTCCGACAAAAACAAACTTGCACGTAATCTCGACATTTTACTGAAAGAAGTTGAAGAAAATCCGAATAATAGTTTCGTTCATTTTAACCTGGCGAATGAATACACGCGGACCAAAGAATACGAAAAAGCTCTCTTTCATTATCAGAAAGCCTTTAAAAACCTGGCGTCCCTGGAGCTTCAGTTTGCGTCTTATCTGGTGCGCAATATCGTAAGAACATTGAACGAAATGGGAAGGTATCAAGACGCTTTGAAAGTAATAACGGACGCTGTTACTGCGTATCCCACGTACACCGACCTGTTTTATCTCAAGGGTCTTGTTTACTTGAATATGAAAAGGCACAGCGATGCCATTGCGGCGTTTCAAAGATGCTTGCAGATTGGGGAATCCGAAAAAACCTTTGTCACGCAAGTTGGCACGGGCAGTTTTCTAGCCTATTTTGGGATGGGTGCTGCATACGAACAAATTGGAGATTTACCTCATGCGGTTGACGCATATGCCAAAGCGCTGAAGTTTAGTAACAAACGAATTTTTGGTGTTGCGTTGAATGCTCTTGGAAGCTTATTGCTTTCACAGGAGGAGCCCCATAAGGTCAAGGCATATCTGGAAAAATATATTGATACAAAGTTGGAGGATAACTTACTGGCCCTTAGTGCGGTTTTTAGCCAATACCGGCATTTCGATCTCGCTCTGGCTTATGTGGATCAGGCGGAAAAATTGAGAGGGGAAAGTTCAGGCCGCCTGCTATATGCCAGAGGTGAATATTTGTTGAGCCTTGGTAGATTTTCAGAGGCGTCGGAGTGCCTGGCCAAGGTGCCGGCTCATAGTGAGTACTACCCTGTGGCGGCGTTGACCGGAGGGCTCAGCCAACTTTTTCAAAGCAATTATAAGGATGCCGAGTCCTTATTTGAAAAAGTGGCGCAAGATGAGGCTTACCGTGTTGCCGCCGAGGCTTATCGGATCTTCTCCTTGACGATTCGTGGATCAATGCCTCAAGAATCACCCTTTACGGAACGCGCTGAAAAGCAATGGTTTGCCCAAATCAGTTGGGGTCTTCTAACCAGGCTGTTGGAGCTCAGAGAATTTGAAAGGTTTGAAAAAGCCTTGCCCGTTCTGAGGTTGGCCGGGTTGGAACCGATGGAGATCTCTCTGGCGCTTGGAACGTTATATTACCGGTTAGGTTTTTATGATTCAGCGGTTGAAGAATTGCTGAAGCTGGCCACCAATGATGCAAAAGAGACGGGAGTCTACAATATGCTGGCGGAGATCTGCCTGAAGCGGGAGATGCCGGAGGAAGCTACTGCGTTTTTATACCGCAGTCTCGAACTTGACGATAAACGGTTTGCGACGTACCCGGCTTTGGCTACCGCTTTGTGCCAGCTGCAAAGATACGATGAAGCAGCAGGGGCCTTGCAGCAGGGATTAAAACAATACCCAACCTCCGAAGTTTTGCGCGAGACCTTACGTTCAGTGGAACTGATGAGTAAGACAAGGCAGACATCGGGAGTCCAGGCTGGACGCTAATTATTAAAAATGTTTTTTACACATATACAGACTATCTAACTCCCGGCGGATGCCGGGCTTATTTTCTGACAATGTTAAGCTAACAGACCTACCTTCCGATAAAATAGTTGAGGAGTTGCAGTTTCATGTCAACACGGTGGTTGACAC
>JBLNCH010000142.1:0-2911 GCA_050260485.1 Bacillota bacterium
CGACCATAGCGGTTCAGGTAGGCAATGAATCCAAATAAAACCCCCGGAGATAAGTATATGAATTTAGAGAACCTAATACCAGCAGAAAGAATCAAATACAACGAACCAATGAAGGACCACACCACCTTCCGCATCGGTGGCCCGGCTGACATCATGGTGATGCCGGAATCTGTTTCGGAAATAATAGGGGTGTTGGAGTGGGCGCGGAAACAGGACCTGCCCTATCTGGTCATGGGTGAGGGGAGCAACCTCCTGGTTAAAGATGGCGGTATCAGGGGAGTGGTGATCAAACTTGGTGCCGGTTTCAACAGAGTTGAGTTCAGCGGATCTGAGGTTGAGGCCCAAGCAGGGATAAAGATATCCTGGCTGGCCGCTATGGCGGCTGATAAGGGTCTGGGAGGGCTTGAATTTGCCGAGGGCATTCCCGGGTCTTTAGGTGGAGCGGTATACATGAACGCCGGTGCCTATGGCGGGGAGATCGGCCAGGTAATAAAAGAGGTGACCGTCCTCAGTGAAGCCGGCAAAATAAGGGTTTTGGAGAAATCGGCTCTGGAGTTTGGCTACCGCACCAGCAGCATTCAAAATAAAGGGTATATTGTGCTCGAGGCTAAATTGGTGCTTCATCCTGAAGAACCGCAATTGATTAAGCAGAGGATGTATGAACTGTCGCGCCAACGTAAGGAGAAGCAGCCCCTGGAGTACCCGTCGGCTGGCAGTGTATTCAAGCGGCCTCCGGGCAGGTTTGTTGGTCCCATGATCGATGAACTGGGGCTAAAAGGATGCCGGGTGGGGGATGCCGAGGTATCATCCAAACACGCCGGGTTTATCGTCAACCGCGGCCAGGCTACGGCGCGGGATGTGCTAACCCTGGTATCACTGATTCAGCAGCGGGTAAAAGAAACGTTCGGTGTTGATCTCGAAACCGAATTCCTCATTGTTGGTGAAGATTAAGCTGCTGACGTTACAACGAGGGAGATAATATGCTCGAGTTATTGGAGGCACTATACGCTCTGGCCACGGAATACATGGCCGTCTGGGGGTACTGGGGCTTAATCCTGGGAATGGCCCTGGAAAGTGCCTGTTTTCCGCTGCCTTCGGAGATAATTCTGCCATTTGGGGGTTATCTGGTATCACAGGGTGTCCTTAATTACTGGGAGGCGGTCTTGGCCGGACTTCTGGGAGGAACCATCGGTTCAACAGCAGCCTACCTGGTCGGTTCATACGGTGGCCGGCCTTTTGTTCTTAAGTACGGCAAATACTTTTTGATAAGAGAGCAGGATCTCAGGCGTGCGGATGACCTGTTTTCCCGGTATGGAACGAAGATTGTCTTCTGGGCCAGGTTCATGCCGGTGGTTCGGACCTTCATATCCCTGCCGGCGGGGATTACCAGAATGGATTTCAAACGCTTCCTTATTTACACGATTATCGGTTCCCTGCCCTGGACGATGGTCTTCGTCTATGCGGGAGAAAAAATGGGAGACAACTGGGCTTACATACGCTCAGTATTTGAAAAGTTCGATGTTTTTATCATCCTGGCGCTCGTTGCCATCGTGCTCTTCTGGATAGTCAACCGGGTGCGGGATGTCCAAAAAAGGTGATTGTGTGCTGGTGCTGACAACCCTGAATTCTCAGTATGTTCACTCCAATCTGGCTATCAGATACCTGGCCGGGGTGGCGCAACAACTCGACCAAGCCCACCTGGTGATGGAGTTTACCATCAATGAATCCCTGGACCATATACTGCGTTCCTTGGTCAGGGCTCACCCGGAGATGGTGGCTTTCTCCTGCTATATATGGAATATTGAGGATACCGTCAAGCTGGCGCAGAACATGAAAAAAGTCCTTCCATCAGTGGTCATTGTCGTAGGCGGACCGGAGGTAAGTTATGATTCGGTCAGGTTCTTGAATGATAACCCCTCCATTGACATGGTGGTTCGGGGAGAAGGAGAAGAAACCTTCCGCGAGCTGCTCCTGGCCTGGCGGCAGGGCTTAAGCGGCGAGGGGATTGCCGGTCTTACCTGGCGGCAAGGGGAGCATATCTGCGAAAACCCGAGCCGCGAACTGGAGGTTGATTTAAACAGCGTTCCCATGCCATATGGTACGGACCCGGTTTTACCCGATGGGCGTATAGTGTACTATGAAACCTCGCGCGGCTGTCCCTTCAACTGCAGCTACTGCCTTTCTTCGACCATCCGGGGGGTGCGTTATTTTCCGCTGGACCGTGTCCGAAGGGAGATATCTGCCCTGGTCGCAGCGGGTGTTTCCCAGATCAAGTTCGTGGACCGCAGTTTCAACTGCCATCCAAATCGGGCCCTGGAAATAATGAGGTTTCTCGCCGACTTGCCTGGGGAGACCAATTTTCACTTTGAGATAGTGGCCGATGCCTTAACCAGTGAGATGCTTGAGCTGCTGGCCCGTGTCAAACCGGGCAGGTTCCAGTTTGAGATCGGGGTGCAGTCCACAAACCCCAACACCCTGACCCGAATCAACCGTCATCAGGATCTGACCCGTATGGCCGACAATATCAAGCTACTGACGGAAAGGAAGAACATACACATCCATCTTGATTTGATTGCCGGCCTGCCAGAGGAGGACTACCAGTCCCTGGCCAAATCTTTCAACTGGGTTTATGACCTGCAGCCTGACTACTTCCAGCTCGGCTTCCTTAAACTATTGAAGGGAACCGCCATTCGGGAGGAAGCACCACGGTGGGACTATGTCTGCAAGGATTACCCTCCTTATGAGGTCCTGGCCAACCGGTGGCTGAGTTTCGATGAGATAAGCACCCTCAAGATAATCGACGACCTGCTGCAGAGGTATTATAACAGCCACGTGTTCGGTCATACCCTGGCTTACTGTATTCCAAGATTGTTTACCGGCAATGCTTTCAGGTTTTATGAAGCCCTGGCTG
>JBLNCH010000143.1:0-4506 GCA_050260485.1 Bacillota bacterium
TGATCTTAAGTTTATTCTCAAGGAATGGCTCCCCACCGAGGAAATCTTCGCCTATGACAGGTTCAAGGATTATTACAGCAAAGATGACATTGACATGATGGTTGAGCAGGTTTATAAGATAGCGGCCGAGGTTATTGCACCCTGTGCAGATGAGATGGAGGAGCACGGGGTTAAGTTTGAGAACGGGAAAGTCACCTGTGCACCGGGTGCGACTAAAGTTTTTAAGTATCTCCAGGAAAACGGCTGGGGCACTTCCAATATTGACGAGAATGCTGAGGGAACCATTCCCGAGGTGGTTTTCTGCTCCCTGATGGAGATGATCCAGGCCGCCTGTCCGGCAGGAACCAGTTCTGTGGGTCTAACCACCGGAGCTGCCCGTCTGATTCAAAACTTCGGAACCCCGGAGCTCAAGGAGATGTTCCTGCCCAAGATGTTTGACGGTACCTGGTCAGGAACTATGTGTCTTACGGAACCGACTGCCGGATCTGATGTTGGAGACATCCTTTCCAAGGCTTATCCTACTGATGACCCCCGGATTTACAAGATTAAAGGCAGTAAGCAGTTTATCACCTGTGGTGATGGTGATTTTTCAGATAATATTATTCATCTGTACCTGGCAAGGATTGAGGGTGCGGCTCCAGGGACCAAGGGTATCTCTCTGTTCGTGGTGCCCAAATACTGGGTAAATGAGGACGGCAGCCTGGAGGACAACGACGTTGTCACCACCGCTATCGAACACAAGATGGGACTGCACGGACAGCCCACAGCGGCACTGGCCTTCGGGGATAACAATAACTGCCGCGGCTGGCTGCTGGGGAACCCTCCGGGCCCGGACGGGCAGGCTGAGGGAATGGCCCAGATGTTCGTGATGATGAATGAAGAGCGCCAGGGAACCGGACTTATGGCCACCTGCGTTGCGGCCAACGCCTACTGGAACGCCAAGAATTACTGTAAAGAGCGGGTGCAGGGTCGCCCGATGACCGATCCCAAGGGTGAGAGAACTCAGATTATTAACCATGATGACGTGAAGCGCATGCTTATGCTCAACAAGGCTACTCTGGAAGCCTGCCGGGCGATGATCCACAAGTGCTACTACTACCTGGATATAGCACACAACGATCCCGATCCGGAACGCAGGAAGTGGGCTCACGGCAAGGTTGAAGTCCTGACTCCGATCTGCAAGGCTTATCCCAGTGACGAGGCCTGGGGTCTCATCGGCGAATCAATTCAAGCCCACGGTGGTTATGGCTTCTGCGAAGACTACCCGGTAGCTCAGGCCGCCCGGGACGTCAAGATCTATTCCATCTGGGAAGGCACCAACTTCATCCAGGCTCAAGACCTGATCGGTCGGAAATGGACCCTGAAGAAAGGACAGATATTCCAGGACTTCCTCAAGGATATTGATGATTTTCTGTCCGAGAAGAAGGGAACAGTACCAGAACTGGATAAAGAGTTTGCCAATCTGGAAAAAGCCATAGCATCCTACCGGGAGATCATGATGACCATGGGTGGATACATGGCAGCCAAGAAGTTTGGATACTTCCAGCTTTATGCCCGCCGCATCCTGACCGCCACCGGCCAGATCTATGGTGGGTACTGCCTCCTGGAGCAGGCTTTGATAGCCAAGAAGCGGATGGAAGAACTGGGTCCTGACCATTACGATTACAACTTCTACTATGGTAAGTTACTGTCCGCCAAGTACTATCTGCGCAATGTGGTTCCTTATGTATGGTACATTGCTGAACTGGTCAAGGACGGAGATTCCTCAGTAATAGACGCTCCGACCGAGATCTTCGAATACTAGAATATGTTGTGAAAAAGTCCAGTGCGGCGACCGTTGGGTCCGAACTCTGC
This sequence comes from Bacillota bacterium, assembly GCA_050260485.1. Taxonomy (GTDB): domain Bacteria; phylum Bacillota; class Syntrophomonadia; order Syntrophomonadales; family DTU052; genus DTU052. The sequence continues at coordinate 1,855 of JBLNCH010000143.1, forward strand.
AACACCCTGCGAAATCGAGGGCGGAAAACAGCCGAGCGACAGGAGGTCGCGAGCCCGTATTTGAGGCATGGATGCCGATTATACGGGGTGCTGCTTGGAGTCCGAGATAAGCAGTTGGTGTTGCCAATGAGGACCCGGGAAGCAAACGGACTTTTTCACCAACCATCTAGAAAACAGTCCTCATTAATATCAGTTAATTAACCGGCAATAAAAAGCAAGGGTGATGGTCGTCCATCACTCTTGCTTTTTTTGTATCACAGGGGACAGTTGCCATGATGCATTCCAGTTATCAAACAAGTATAATTACGAGGTTCAAAACAAATCTTAGGAAAAGAAGTGTCCGCGCCCTCAGGACCGCCTATCTACTGGGTTGATGGACTTCTACATGCCGGAATTTAATTATCAGTTATAGATTGCACAGGTTCAGCTAATACCATAGTCAATCAACCCGCGGGAAAAGGCAGAACCACCTGCAGCACTGTGATGCAGTGTAAGACCAGCCAGCTCAAAATCAGCCTGCCGCTTATGCAGGATGTACTGGAAAGGAGGCGATATTTAGCATCTGCGGGAGGCAATTGACCTCAGAATCCATTGGTTGAATGGCAGTTATGACAAAAAACAAGACAAGATCGGAGGTAGAACTGGTGAAGAGAAAGATTAAGAGAGTTGCTGTTCTGGGATCAGGAACTATGGGCAGCGGCATTGCGGCACAGCTGGCCAATGTAGGCATTCCCAGTTATCTTTTGGATATTGTTCCCCCCAATCTGAGTGAAGAAGATAAGAAGAAACCGGAGATGAGAAACAGGATTGCAGAAGGTAACAAACAGGCCTTGCTGAAATCGAGACCACCCCAATTGATGCTGAAAGAGGATGGAGACCTGATTACTACCGGCAACATGGAAGACAATCTGCCCTGGCTATCAGAATGTGACTGGGTAGTCGAAGTTGTCCCTGAAAACCTGGAGATTAAGAAAACCGTTTTAAAAAGCATCGCCCCCTATATCAAACCCGGAACCATTGTCAGCTCCAATACCTCCAGTATATCCATCAACAGCATTGCGGAAGATATGCCGATTGAATTCAGAAGATATTGGCTGGGCACTCACTTCTTCAACCCGGTAAGGTATATGAAACTCCTGGAGATCATACCCGGCAAGGATACCCTGCCTGAAGTGGTGCAGTTTATGGCCGACTTTGGCGAACGGATTCTGGGTAAAGGTGTGGTCCACTGCAAAGATACCCCGGCATTCATCGCCAACCGCTTCGGCAACTGGGGTGGGCCCAAAGGTGCCAAGCTAATGCTGGAACTGGGTCTGACCTTCTCTGAAGTAGATGCTATCATGGGACCGGCCGTCGGCCGGCCGGGGACCGCCATGTTTGGCCTGATTGACCTGGTGGGGCTTGACATTGCAGTAGCCTCCACCGGAACGGTTAAGGACAACGTAACTGATCCGGCTGAAAAAGAAGCCTATACCCTGCCGCAGTTCTATTTTGATATGCTGTCGAAGGGTATTCTGGGCAACAAGACCAAGGGTGGCTTTTACAAGCGAGTGGGTAAAGACCGGCTCATGCTGGACATTAACACCTGGGATTATGTTCCCACCAAGCCGGCCGATTTCCTGAGCCTTGAAAAAGCCAAGGTTGCCAAAACCCTGCCGGAAAAGTTGGAAGCCTTCTTTGAAGGAGACGACAAAGCGGCAAAGTTTGTATGGGAACTCAACAAAGGATATCTAATGTATGCTGCTTCCAAAATACCTGAGGTTTCCGATGACATCCTGAACATCGACCGGGCTATGCGCTGGGGATACAACCACGGAGCAGGTCCCTTCGAGCAGTGGAACGGCCTGGACCTCAAGAAGTACGTCAGTCGGATGGAAGCTGAAGGCGAAACTCCGCCGGCCTGGTTAAAAGAGATGCTGGATCGCGGATTTAACTCCTTCTACAAGACGGAAAACGGTATTGAATACTACTATTCAATACCCGACAAGGATTATGTGCCCATCAGGTTCAAACCGGAGGTGATTGTACTCCCGGCCTTGAAGTCGCAAAACAAGGTCGTTATGAGCGCTGATGCGGCTACCCTGTATGATCTGGGTGACGGTGTATTGTGCTTCAATATCACTACCAGGAATTCCGCCATTACACCGGAACTGCTTGACGCCATTATCCAGGCGCAGGCTGAGTTGAAGAAACCGGAATGGGAAGGCATTGTAATCAGCAGTACCGGAAGAAACTTCAGCACCGGCACCGATTACAGTGTGATCGCCAAGGCGATTGAAAATAAGGACTGGAATGCCATCGATAGTCTGCTGCAGAAGATGCAGAATACCTTTATGGCCTTCAAATACTCCGATAAACCTGTAGTAGCCGCTCCTTTCAGCCGAACCCTGGGGAGCGGATGTGAGCTGGTGATGCAGAGTCCAGCGGCGCAGGCTGCGGCCGAAACCAACATCGGATTGGTTGAGTTCGGTTTGGGCTTGATCCCGGCTGGTGGCGGGGTCAAGGAGATGACCATGAGAGCTATTGACCGAATCAAGAACACCCAGGCTCACGTGGTGGACTTCCTAATGGCCCATTTCCAGCCAATAGCAAGTGCTCAGGTCTCAATGAGTGCTAAGGAAGGCAAGGAACTGGGCTATCTCAAACCTACCG
>JBLNCH010000144.1:0-3925 GCA_050260485.1 Bacillota bacterium
CCGGTCCCGGTCGAGCCTTACACCGGTTCCCTGGCGCGGACGATTGAGTTTTTCGGCAGGCAGAGCCGGGGCAGGTTCCGTTTTGTAACCAAATTCGATGACCTGGATTCCATATTAACCGCCAGGCATGAGGGAAAAACAGAAGTCAGGTTCAGCATTAATGCTGCCCCCATAATTGCGCAGTATGAACACGGAACACCTTCGCTGGAAAAACGCCTGGAAGCCGCCCGGCGAGTCCGCGAAAGAGGTTATCCGCTGGGGTTTCTGGTGGCTCCCATCATGATATTTGATGACTGGCAGTACGAATACTCCAGGATGTTTGACGAGGTGCGGCGGGTGTTGGGAGATTCCGTCCCGTTAAGTTTTGAGTTCATAACCCACCGTTTTACAAAACGGGCCAAATCACAGATCCTGTCAGTCTTCCCGCAAACCTCACTGGATATGGATGAAAACAGACGCCGTTTTAAATACGGACAGTTCGGATATGGCAAGTATGTTTACCCACCCGATACCATGGCAGAGCTCAAGGAATTCTTTACGGCTCAGGCCAATCGGGTTTCAGATCAGGCTACGGTTCTGTACAATGTTTGACGCAAAAAACAAGCCGCCCAGTACGACCTCAGCCGCTGCTGGACGGCAGGTTCAACCTCTCACTAAAGGAGATTGCGCCTCCGGGCTTCATACTCCAGCTCATCACGAAAATCCGGGTGAGCAATGGCGATTATATTCTTGACCCGCTGCCTGATGGACTGTCCTTTGATATGAGCCACCCCAAATTCGGTAATAACATAATCCGCACATGAGCGAGGGGTGGTGATAATCCCTCCCAGGGCTATATTGGGTACAATCTTGGATATCCGCTTGCCGTTCCCATTGGATGGCGTGGCGGTCGACTGGGTGGCAATAATGGAGACCCCGCCCTTGGATCTAAAGGCCCCCTCGACAAAATCAAGCTGGCCCCCGGGATGGGTGTACTGCTTCCAGCCCATGGATTCCGAGCAGATCTGGCCGGTTAAGTCAACCTCCAGGCAGGCATTAATAGATACCAGGTTATCATTCTTCCCAATGATATACGGATCATTGACGAAATCAACCGAATGGAATTCAACTCCGGGATTATCGTCGATCCAATCATACAGCTGCTGACTGCCCATGGCGAAAGTAAAGATTGATTTATAAGGCATAAAATTCTTTTTCCGGTTGGTCACAATCCCCGCTTCAGCCAGTTCTCTCATGGTATCACAGGCCATTTCCGAATGGATCCCCAGGTCCTTCACATTCGATTCCAGAAAGACTTTGGCCACGGCGTTGGGGATATTGCCTATACCCAATTGGATGGTCGAATTGTCTTTAACAAATTCAGCACAGTAATGGCCGATGGTCATCTCCTCTTCACTTATCACCCCATTAGGGAGGCTCGCTAATTCCTGGTCCTGTTCAACTATGGCATCCACATCGGAGATATGAATGTAATTATCCCCCCGGCTGCGGGGTACCTTGTTGTTGACCTGAACCAGCACCAGTGCTTTATCGTCACCCTCCCTGCGACGGCGGGCGATGTTTCTGGCGATTGGAAGGGTGCCGTCCGCTCCCAGACCCAGGCAGAAGTACCCGTGCTTGTCCATGGGAGTTACCAAAAGCATGGCTACATCCATGGGCCGTATCCGGGGATCGGTATAGACCTTGGGCCCTTCCCAGAACCGAACCGGTGTCAAGGTGAAGTCGCCGGATTGAACCTTGGCCCGGCTGGCGGTCGGATACCCGCAGTCCACCTTTATGTTGGAGTCGCGGTTCTGGTTTCTCCATTTTATCTGGGGGTACAGATCGACGATGATATTAATGGTTATGTCTTTGGCTTCATTCTCCCTGGCGAGAAGCGCATCCACCAGAGCGATCGGTACCGGGACCGCGATGCCCGCCCATACCTCCGACCCGTCCTTAACCATCCGGGCTGCTTCCTGTGGCGTTTTCAGCTTACGTTTGTAGGCTTCTTTCAAGTCCACTTTTCCTCACTCCTGACGTGTATTTGTAAGTTAGGCATAATGTGACAATATACTACAAATACTTCCTGATCAGAAGGTTATCACGCCAACCCACAAATGTAAACGTGTTATCGCATGCCCTCCAAAAGAATTACCCCTGGAATCAGCAAGAGGTGGGCCGTACACCCACCTCTTGTCAATCAGGTTTGCCATGATTAAGACCAGTATTTATTCGGTTATGATTAGCACCTTTCAATGATGGTGGCAACGCCCTGTCCGCCACCTACGCAAGCGGTAATTAAGGCATAGCGGTCATTTCTAAGTTTGAGCTCATAAACCGCTTTAACAATCAGCATCGCCAGGGTTGCAGCGATCGGGTGTCCCAGCGCAATTGCGCCACCATAGGGGTTAAACCTGTTGTTATCGCGCCAGTCGATTCCCAAATCCCGGCAGCTGGCGATAGCCTGGGCTGCAAAGGCCTCGTTCATTTCGATCAGGTCGATCTGGTCGATAGTCATTCCAGCCCTGGCCAGTGCTTTTTGAGTGGCCGGTATCGGACCCAGACCCATGTAATTCGCCCCAACTCCAGCCGCCGCAAAAGATACTATCCTGGCCATTGGAGTCATGCCCAGTTCAAGGGCCTTGGTTTTGTCGGCTACTACCAGAGCGCCAGCACCATCATTGATTCCGGAAGAAGTAGCTGCAGTAACAGTTCCGTCTTTCTTAAACGCCGGCTTCAGCTTGGCAAGAGCTTCCATGGTGGTTCCAAAGCGCGGATGCTCATCAGTATCAAATACTATAGGATCGCCTTTCTTCTGAGGGATAACCACCGGAACGATCTGGTCTTTGAAAACGCCTTCTTTGATGGCCTTTTCGGCTTTGATCTGGCTGAGATAGCCCATCTCATCCTGTTCTTCACGGGAAATGCCGTATTTGGCTGCAACATTCTCGGCGGTAATACCCATTGGAGGGTCACCTATCTCTTGGGGTGCCAACGGTTTGGGAGCCACCCATCTGGGGCCGCTTCTGGAAAAGCCCAGAGGTTTTTCAGCTATATATGGTATACGGGTCATGCTTTCCGCTCCACCGGCTACGTAAATATCGCCAACTTCGGCCATGATATGGGTTGCTGCCAGATGGACCGCCGAGGAACCCGATCCGCATTGACGGTCTATGGTGAAGGCCGGAATATGCATCGGCAGGCCTGCTGCAAGTGCCGAGAAACGAGCCAAATTGCCTACAAAGCCCAGGCATTGACCCATTATTACCTCATCAATCAATTCCGGTTTTTGCAGGCCGCTCCGTTTTACGGCCTCTTTAATAACTATGGCGCCCAGAACCTCAGGGGGAACATTCGCTAGTGCACTGTTTTCCTTGGCAATGGCTGTTCTGGCAGCTCCAACTATATAAGCGTCTCTCATTCAATTTCCTCCTTTTTATTGAAGTTGGATATTCGCCTTTCCTGACGGCATTAAGTATGATTTCGACTACACTTCGGCTGTCCGGTTGCTAAAACATGCGAACTGAAACCGAACAGCGGCCTACCCGACCTTGGAATTCGCCTCCTTTCAGTAAACTAGCACATCATAACACGTGAAACACGTGTAATTGATCCTCCCGTCACAAGCGTCTTCCTACCGTAGATGGTAATAATGGAGAAGGATTCGACATAATTCTCGCATTTTCCTCCTTGAACTTGAACAGGGCCAGAAAAATTTTATTCAGAGTCCGTCCAAATCTTTCTTAAAACACCGACAAAACAGTATCAAGGCCGTGACTTGGAGGCAGTCCAAATCAGATCAAGCCTGCGCTGGCCATGGGTATGAGAGCAGTTTTTTGGGGCATGCTATCCTTTAGAAATGGCCGCAGGAATATGAAGGGGGGTGAATGCCGGTGAGAAGCAATATCAAGTGTGAGGTACTCAACTGTCATTTTAATGCTCA
>JBLNCH010000145.1:0-8049 GCA_050260485.1 Bacillota bacterium
AACTTCCTCCTGCAGGACCTGGGGAAGGGACGGTTGTATCTTCACTCGGATAAGGGTCCATTTATATATATCATGACCAGCGAGGGTTATACAATTATCAACTTTGATAGTCCGGAAAAGACCAGGAAACTTTATCATGAATTATTCGACCGTTGGAACCGGACCTAAATTATCAAGGGAACAGGGGGATTGTTAATGAATCATCTGTATCGCTCCCGCAAAAACAGGATGATAGGGGGTGTAGCCGGAGGTATCGCTGAATACTTCGATGTTGATGTTGCAGTGGTAAGGCTGTTGTGGGTTCTATCTACACTGTTTGCCGGTGGAGGTGTGCTGGCCTACATTATTGCCTGGATCATAATTCCGGAGCTGCCGGAAGACAGCGTTCAAACAACCGTGGAATCACAAAACCAGCCTGTGAATTATGAAAAACCTCCTCAGACCGAATTGTCGCCGGAACAGGAGAGGATCCGGGACCGAAGAAGGAGTGCGGGGGGGTTGTTGTTAATAGGGTTGGGGGTACTGTTTCTGGCCCACGAACTGGCACCCTTTCATTTCTCGCGTTTTATTTGGCCTGTATTGTTGATTACGGTTGGTGTTTTTATTTTAGCCCGGGGATGGGAGGGTAACAGACCATGAGATTTGGCACCTTCTTAGTCGCGACTTTTCTGATACTGGCCGGTGTTACCATGTTCATGCTCAATCTGGGTTACGGATCCTGGCAGATGGTAGTTGAGGCCGGGAAATTCTGGCCGATTCTGCTCATTCTGCTGGGGATAAGCCTCTTATGGGGTGGTAGGATTCCAGGCTGGCTGGCCCTGCTTCTGGTGGTAGCCCTGGCAGGAGGGGTGGTCTTCCTCTTCTTAAACACTCCGGGGATGCTGGCAGAAAGCTATGATAACGAGGTTACAATCAGACGGCAGCAGCATCCGGGATTAACAAGCGGAAGTATCGACATAACCTTTGGAGGGGGGCAACTTAACCTGGGAACAGACACCAGTGAATGGCTGGCTGCAAAGTTCGGCAGCCGGGGTGCTTCTTCGCAGGTGGAGATCCGCGACGGGAACCTTGAAGCCACATTTAAGAACCCCAGAAGCTCATGGAATCTTGGCCACGCATTTGATAATAACTGGAATATACATCTTGCGCCCGATCTGGTATGGGATGTGCAGCTTTCCGCCGGAGCCCTAGAGGGACAGCTTAATCTAACCGATGTCCCGGTGAAAAACATAGACCTGAAGCTGGGCGCGGGTGATGTAAATCTTACCCTGGGGGGCAACGGGGAGAAAACCAGGATTGAAGCGGATGCCGGAGCCGCCGAACTGACTCTGCGGGTGGTCGGGGATACCGGAGTAAGTATAGAGTATGATGGTACACTGTCACAAACCAACCTGAGCGAGTTGGGCTATTCACTGGTCAACGGACGTTATGTCTCGCCCAATTACGATAGGGCCTCTTCCAAGATAGATGTTGATCTGGATATGGCAGTGGGTGAGTTCAGGCTGGAAGCCGCTTCAGCGATTCCAGTTGCTGTCTGATGCCCGGCAGTATAGGTTATATTCTGAAACTGGTTTTCAAAATGTAAGAGCCATTATAATCTTCAAACACTTCGATTCTCACACATGTTACCATCCCATTTAGCAGCCTGTTGGCAACAACTGAGGCTGGTGTAATTCCCCTGTTATGCGAGTACAACCGAATTGTAAAATCAAGTTTTATGTGGAAATCTGTTTCAAAATTTTTGAATATCGCGGCTGAGAATATAGGAAATGGGTTTATTCTGGTTTATAATTCAGTTTAGGCTCGTTTCAGTGTTACTTACATAATGTGGGGAGGAAAAATGTTGTGAACAAAGGCTCGTATAACCCGTATGAAAATGCTCAGGCCCAATTTGACAGGGTAGCGGAGATGATCGGATTGGATGACGCTACCCGCGCACTGCTTCGTCAACCCATGAGGGAGTACCATTTCACTATTCCGGTACGTATGGACGATGGCAGCACCAGAATATTCAACGGTTACCGCATCCAACACAATGATGCCCGGGGACCAGCCAAAGGCGGAATCAGATTCCATCCTCAGGAGACGGTTGACACGGTTCGTGCGCTGGCGATGTGGATGACCTGGAAGTGTGCGGTGGTCGATATACCTCTAGGCGGAGGAAAGGGTGGAGTTATCTGCGACCCGCGCAATCTGACCGAAAACGAACAGGAGCGTCTGTGCCGGGGATGGGTAAGACAGCTGGCCAAAGATGTAGGCCCCTTCACCGATGTGCCGGCACCCGATGTTATGACCAATGCCAAACATATGCTGTGGATGCTGGATGAGTATGAACAGATTCACGGTGGGAGGTATCCTGGTTTCATTACCGGCAAACCTGTGGGGATGGGCGGTTCACTGGGCAGAACCGAAGCCACCGGTTACGGAGTTGTCTACACTCTGAGAGAGGCTCTTAAAGAGATGGGTATAAAACCGGAAAACACCTCGGCCAGCATTCAAGGATTTGGTAATGTTGCCCAGTATGCAGCGCATTTATACCAGGAACTTGGAGGTACTGTGGTAGCCATCTCCTGTTGGGACCATGCCGATAACCAGGCCTATACATTCTATAAACCATCCGGTTTGGACAGCAAGCTGCTGGCCAGCATTACCGATTCCTATGGTTGTGTCGACAAGGATAAAGCTCGTGACATAGGCTGTGAGATTCAGCCGGCCGACGCCTGGATTGAGAAGGATGTCGATATACTTATCCCCGCTGCTCTGGAAAACCAGATCAACATGGACAACGTAGGCAAGATAAGTAAACGGGTCAAGATCATTGCCGAGGGTGCCAATGGCCCGGTAAACACCGAGGCTGATGAGGTTATCAGGAATAGCGGTATTTTCGTGATTCCCGACTTCCTGGCTAACGCAGGCGGTGTAACCTGCAGCTATTTTGAGCAGGTACAATCCAACACCAACTTTTACTGGGAAAAGGACGAGGTGCTGGAGAAACTCGATATCAAAATGACGTCGGCGTTTAAGGCGGTTAGTGAACTGGCCCGCCAAAATAACATCTACATGCGTGATGCTGCTTACATCATCTCCATAAACCGGGTGGCACAAGCGGTCAAGATGCGTGGCTGGGTATAACATATTTTCAGCAGCACTCAAGGTGCAGTCGTGCAAGGTGGGATACCTGTGAAAGATAAAGAGGATTTGGACCACAATCTGCTGGACAATTTGAAAGAACGGGCCAAGGAGCTTAACTGTCTCTATCAGGTGGATGAGATCCTGAATGATCAGAGGTTGTCGTTGCCTGAAATGTTTAACCAGTTGACCAGGATTATACCGTCAGGATGGCAGTACCCTGAAATCTGCAAGGCCCGCATAATCTATGATAACTGCAGTTATCAGACTCCTGGATTCTATACCTCACCATACATTGAAAGCAGCAGTATCAAACTGGATGGTCAGGTGGTCGGAAAAATCGAGGTTATCTACACGGTCCGGGTAGACAAGGGTCCTGAGGGTTACTTCCTGGAAAAAGAACGCAAGCTCCTCAGAACCATCGCCGACCGGATTGAGCAGACCATTCTCAGACGCCACATGGAACTGGTGCTGCGGGAATGGAATACCCGGTATGCCAATGGGGAGCGTAAGACCAGCAACGAGTGGATGGTCATCGTTGACTTTGTCAGCAGTACGGACCGCAGCCTCCTGCTTTATATTTGCAAAAAGATGGTTAACTACCTCTACCGGAGAGGGGTTAAAGAGGCGGAAGAGGTACTCCGTGATCTGGGGTACAGCCCGGCCGGGTTCCTGGGGCAGTCGGACTTGAATTATCCCTCCGAAAAACTGCCCCTTGGAGATCTGGTAAGTATCAGTGAGAGGACTTTCGAAATCGCATCTCATCATATGAGTGACAGCGAAATCTCAACCAGGCTGAAGGTATGGATTCAGGAAGCCAAGGATTACTCGCTGATCAAGGCAGTCAGCAGTGTAAATGTATCCGTGCGGGAGATAACCAGGGTCATAAACCGCTACCGGGGTCTTACAGGAAGGAACAGCACGCATTATTCTCCCATGGAACACTGGCTGGTGGTAGCCTTAATCCGCCGTTTTCTTTCCGGTAAACTTGAGTTTATCAGTAAAGCCAGACAGCACCTGGAGATAAATGATTTCTTCGATGTCGTTAACCGGTTGATTTTTCCCGAGGGCAGCCACGGGAAAATCGGGGGGAAGAGCACCGGACTCTTTCTGGCCGAACAGATTCTGAAGAAGTCCGTTGAGGACCATCCCCTGCTGCGTTCCGTCAAGGTCCCCAAAACCTGGTATATAACTACCGATGAGATCCGGGAGTTCTTGAACCACAACAACCTTGAGGAACTGAATATTCAGAAGTACAAAGAATTATACGAGATAAGAATTGACTACCCCAATATTGTTCAGATCATGAAGAACTCCGAGTTCCCGGAAGGGATCGTGAAAAGCCTGGCCATGGCCCTGGATGACTTTGGGGATAGTCCCATAATTGTACGGAGTTCAAGCCTGTTGGAAGACCAGTTAGGAGCAGCCTTCTCCGGGAAATACAAGAGCCTGTTCCTGGCCAACCAGGGAACCAAACAGGAGCGCATGGAAAGGCTTATGGACGCCATCGTCGAAGTCTATGCTTCAATCTATAATCCCGATTCCCTTCAGTACCGGGCTGAAAGAGGATTGCTCGATTTCCAGGAAGAGATGGGGATCATGATTCAGGAGGTGGTAGGGACCCGCATCGGTCCTTACTACATGCCTCTCTATGCGGGAGTTGTGTTCAGCAACAATGAGTTCCGCTGGTCACCCCGGATAAAACGCGAGGATGGATTGATCCGCATGGTCATGGGGTTGGGCACGCGGGCGGTTGACCGTTTGAGTGACGATTTCCCGGTTTTGATTTCACCCGGACAGCCCGGCTTGAAAGTTAATACCGTCCCGGAAGAGATTAAACGTTACTCGCCTAAAAAGGTTGATGTGATCAACCTGGAAAAAAACACCTTCGAAACGGTGGAGATCTCGTCACTCCTAAAAGAACACGGTCGCCAGATTCCCGGAGTGCACAGGATTGTTTCAGTATACCAGCCGGATCACATCAAACAGCCTCTGGCTTATGATATAGACTTTGAACGGGATGATCTGGTGGTGACCTTTAACGGGCTGGTAGCTGACACCTCATTCATCAAAACGGTCAACCTTATTAAGGATCTGTTGCAGGAGAAGCTGGGAACACCCGTGGACCTGGAGTTTGCGTCCGACGGGGATAGTTTTTACCTGCTGCAGTGTCGTCCCCAGAGTTTCGGCAGGGAGAATGCTCCTGCACCTATTCCCAAAGACCTTCCGGCCCAAGATATTGTTTTCTCGGCCAGACGCTACATTTCAAATGGCACCATACAGGATATCTCCCATATTGTCTATGTGGATCCGGAAGGGTATAACCGTCTGCGGGAGCATAATGATCTGCGTAATGTGGGTAAAGCTGTGGGATTGCTTAACTTCTTGCTTCCCAAACACCGGTTCATACTCATGGGACCCGGCCGCTGGGGGAGCAGGGGAGATATCAAGCTGGGAGTACAGGTGAGTTATTCGGATATTAATAACACGGCAGCCCTGATTGAGATCGCCACCCCGAGGTCAAATTATGTGCCGGAACTCTCCTTCGGAACCCACTTTTTTCAGGACCTGGTGGAAGCCAATATCCGTTACCTGCCACTCTATCCGGATGAAAAAGGGGTCATCTTTAATCATCTGTTCTTCAGCCGGTCCGAGAATATCCTGGCAGAGCTCCTGCCAGAATTTAAATACCTGGAAGACGTTGTCAGGGTTATTGATGTGCCGGCGGTGACCAAGGGCAAGGTTCTCAGGATATCCATGAACGCCGACTTGGAGGAAGCTCTGGGCTATTTAACCTCCCATTCCAGTGAAAGTGAACAGAGATATACCGAGGTTACAGAGGAGAAAGTAGCGCGGCCTGACAATGCGTATGTTGACGACAGGTTCTGGCGCTGGCGGCACTATATGGCGGAACGGATTGCTGCCCGGCTTGATCCCGTGCGATTTGGGGTTAAGAATATCTATCTCTTTGGCAGTACCAACAATGGTACAGCCGGACCGGGAAGCGATATCGACCTCCTGATACATTTTGGGGGAGACGACCGGCAGCGGGAGGAACTGATGAACTGGTTGAACGGCTGGAGCTTATCCCTGTCGGAGATGAATTACCTGAAGACGGGTTATCAGTCGGATGGGCTGCTTGATATCCATATTGTGACCGACGAGGACATAGCCCGGAAGACGGTTTTTGCTGCCAAAATAGGGGCCGTCACCGACCCGGCTTTTCCGCTGGAGATGAAGAAAAACTAGGGTTTATTACTGCCAATTGCCTTTTAAGCCGGAGACCATGGTTTATTGACCGGGCCTCCGGTTTTATATTGCTTGGCAGAGATCAAGGATACACCGATCCGCCGGTGTCCCGGGGGAAGGGCTTTTGCGGTATAATATCTGCAATGAGCGCGGGCATGACTTGTAAGGCAGGTGAGCTTCGTTTGAAAAATCCCGGCGTTAGCCGCAACCATAGTCTTAGGCCGCGTGAGCCGGGAGTTCGTATCCTGACCCTTCTACTGCTGCTTATGGTGGCTTGCCTGGGATTGATGGCGGGATGGTATTTTATAACCGGCGGTAATACGGGTTTAAACCTGCCAGTTCCTCCTGAGCTTATCGGGGAGTCTCCCGTTGAGGCCATCCCGGAAGAGGAGAGACAGGTGCCGGATCTGATCCTTCTGGGAGCGCGCCGGGAGGCCCGGCAGGGCACGCGCTATGACGCATCTTACGTGAGGATTGAATACCCTGGAGGGGATGTTCCCTCTGACCGGGGAGCCTGCACCGACGTTGTTATTAGGGCTTTCCGCAACGCCGGGATTGACCTGCAGCAGCTGATCCATGAGGATATGAAGAAGAACTTCGATAGTTATCCCCGTAAATGGGGGCTTGCCGAACCTGACCCCAACATCGATCACCGCCGGGTCCCCAACCAGATACAGTTCTTCAAGACCTACGGAAAATCACTGACCCTAGAGGTGGAAGGGCACCTTGACGAGTGGAAATGGGGAGATGTGGTCTACTGGCGCTTTCCGGACGGCCGCGACCACTGCGGCATAATAAGCGACCGCACCACCCGGGACGGCATACCCCTGGTGATCCACAACGCCGGTCTGGCCCGTGAGGAACACGCCCTCCTCAGATGGGAAATAACCGGCCACTTCCGCTATCCTGCCGAATAAGGGGGACAGGTTTGCTGTCCCATTTCTTGATGGCCAGAAGGCCGGCACGGAGGAGTTTTTTGGTGCCGCCGGCCTCTGTTCCACCTACTATATATCTGATGCCGCAAGGCGAATTTTTCCTCTGCCTTGCTCCTTTTACCTCCTCTGTAGCCTGCACTTGCCATTTGACAGCTTCCCGGCTGACATCCTAGAATGTATTTACGAACATATGTTTGGGTGATGGTCTGATGAAGAGGGTTGGCTGTTTGTTTCTCCCTTATTTTCTGGCTTCGGTAACTATCAAGGAAAATCCCCGCCTGTACCGGCAGCCGGTAGCTGTTTTCCGGGAGGGCAGGGTGGTTGGCGTATCTCCTGAATTGAAAAACCAATTCCTGATGGGATTATCTCTAAATCAGGCCCGGGGACACTGCCCGGAGGCCTGCTTTGTGGAGTACGACTATTCAGTTCACCGGATGGCCCAGGAGGATTACCTGAAAGTTCTGGCCGGGATTTCTCCCCTGATCGAGCCCCTGAATGAACAGGAGTGCTTCCTGGATCTCAGTGGCAGCAGAATTGAATCAGAAATGGAAAAACTGGGCCAATGGTTGGGAGCTCAGGGATGGGGTCCGGTGGTAGTAGGGATAGGCGGAAATAAGCTGCTGGCCCGGCTGGCGACCAGGGTTCCCTGTGGAAAGAAGCAGGCTCAAGCCCCGGGTTTTTATTGCTCTGTGGTTGAACCCGGTTGTGAGAAGGATTTTCTGGCGAGGGTGCCCCT
>JBLNCH010000146.1:0-7979 GCA_050260485.1 Bacillota bacterium
AACAGCTGCGCGGTTGTATCATGGTTTCGGCCTATGTTGAGAGTGGCCAGTTGCAGGTCAAGCTTTATCCCTTTGACAACAACGGTTACATAATAGAGAAAAGAATTCGCACTATCAGGTAGTATACCCGGGGAGGGTGTATGGCTGCTATCAATCCAGGATCCAAACTGCGCCTGGGCGAGCTGCTGGTCCAGGCGGGTGTTATTAAAGAGGAACAGTTGAAGAAGGCCCTGGAGGTTCAAAGACGGACCGGCTTGCGGTTGGGCGAGGTTCTGGTTAAAGAGGGCATTGTGACCCAGGCCCAACTGGGGGCAGTACTGGAGAGCCAGCTGGGCATCCGCCAAATTGATCTCCGCACTGCCGCCATCGACGCGGAAGCGGTCCGGAGAATTCCCGAAAACCTGGCCCGCCGTCATGTAGTGGTCCCGGTGCAGGTGGCAGATGGTCGTCTGATGCTGGCGATGAAGGATCCCCTGGACCGGGTGGCCATCCAGGATATCCGTCTGATCTCCGGCCTGCCGGTTACCCCGCTATTGGCCGGAGAACGGGAGATCCTACGGGTGATCGAGCAGGTTTTCGGACAACAACGGGTGGCCGAACGCGCGGCTCAGGATCTGGTTCGCACCGCTACACCTCCGGCAACTGAAATGGCAGCGGCTCTGGATCTGGAGAGCGCACCGATGGTGAGACTGGTTAACAGTGTCATCGAAAATGCGGTCCGCAGCCGGGCCAGCGATATTCATATCGAGCCGAAACATGATGTTTTACGCATCCGGACCCGGGTTGACGGGGTCCTGCATGAGACTTTGACCACCGATATCAGGGTGCATAGCGCTCTGGTGACCAGGATCAAGGTGATGGCCAATATGAACATCGCCGAGAAACGGGTACCGCAGGACGGCAAGGTGAGCCTTACTGTCGATAACCGGCAGATTGATCTGCGTGTTGCATCCATGCCCACTACTCACGGGGAGAAACTGGTCATTCGCGTTTTGGACCGGGCTGCATTCTTTATGGGGAAGCAGAACCTTGGATTCAGCCCGGATGATGCCCTGAAATTTGACCGTATGGTTAAACGCCCCTGGGGACTGGTTCTGGTTACCGGACCCACCGGCAGCGGGAAAACCACTACCCTTTATTCTATGCTGGCGGAAATGGACGCTTCCCGGCTGAATATATCCACCCTGGAAGACCCGGTGGAGTATGAGATGGATAGGATTACTCAGACCCAGATTAACGTGCAGGCCGGGTTAACCTTTGGATCTGGTCTCCGGAACATGCTGCGCCAGGACCCAGATGTAGTTATGGTGGGGGAAATCCGCGACGATGAAACAGCCGACATCGCCATCAGAGCGGCCCTGACCGGCCACCTGGTCTTGAGCACCCTGCATACCAATGATGCCCCGGGGGCAGTTACCCGGTTGATGGATATGGGGGTTGAGCCGTATCTGATTGCATCCTCTCTGGTAGGCGTCATCGCCCAGCGCCTGGTGCGCAGGATATGCCCTGAATGCCAGGAGGTTTACAGGGCAGATAAACGGGAACAGGAGATCCTGGCGGTCCCACCGGGGAAGGAGCTGTTTCTCAAACGGGGTCTTGGTTGTCCGGCGTGCCATGAAACGGGATACCAGGGAAGGACCGGGGTTTTTGAGATACTGGAAATTGATCGGGAGCTGCGTACCCTGATCGACCACCGGGTACCGGCTGATGAACTGCACTTGGCGGCAATAGACCGGGGAATGGTTCCTCTCTGGGAAGATTGCCGACAGAAGGTTCTCAGCGGTGTAACAACCCTGGAAGAGGCTTTGCGGGTAACCCAGATGTACTAACGGGAACTGAAATGGAGGACGTGATGGCGGAGTTCCGTTTTCAGGCCATGGATAAAAGTGGCCGGCTGCATGAGGGTAACTTTACTGCGGACACCGAGGCGGTGGTCCTGGAAACCCTGCGAGAGCGCGGTATGATTCCCATTAAAGTGGCAAAAGCGCCAAGTGTCCCCGGGTGGCTGGCATTTCGTCCCAAGATCAAGCCTAACTCCCTGGCCCTTTTCTGCCGGCAGATGGCCATGGTCTTACGGGCAGGCCTGAGCCTGATGAACGGACTTAATATAATGAAAACGCAGATATCTGACCGCATGATGAGAAAGGAAGCTGAGCGGATGTACCGCGAGGTGCAGACCGGTAAGGCCTTATCAGAAGCCATGTCATCTGCGGAGAGTGCTATTCCCCCGCTGCTGGCCAGGATGGTGGCTACGGGCGAGGCCTCGGGTAATCTGGCGGAGATATTCCTGCGTATGTCTGACTTCTATGAGCAGGAACACAATATACAGACCAGGATCAGGGGGGCTATGGTTTACCCCATAATCCTGTCGGTGGTTGCACTAGGGCTGTTGTTTTTTGTATTTCAGTTCCTGATCCCTCAGATAGAGCGCCTTTTAAGTGGAACTGGTGCCCACATGCCCATGATTACCCGGACCATCATCGGTATGGCGGACTTTGTACAGGAGAATCTCTTGCTGATGGTAATTACCCTGGGAGGTCTGTTGTTCCTCGTCAGATACTGGATGATGACCCCACAGGGGAGGTTTCAGAAGGACCGGCTGATTGCAAAAGCCGGGATTCTGGGCACGGTTTCAGCCAACCTGGTTACTACCCGTTTTGCCCGGACTGCGGCTATTGTATTCCGCAGCGGCATCCCGCTCCTGCAGGGGTTGGAGCTTATCCGCCAGAATGCGGGCAATGCTTTGGCGGAGCAGGCTCTGGATTATGCTATGGAGGGCGTACGTAAGGGCGAGAGCCTGGCTTACCACCTGGATCGTGCCCATTTCTTCGATCCTATGACCATCCAAATGGTTCGGGTGGGGGAGGAAACCGGGAGCATGGATGAGGTTATGGGTCAGATGGCCGAGTATTACAACAAGGAGGCCGAGACCGGTATCACCCAGCTGTTATCCCTGGTCGAACCAGTGATGCTCCTGATCATGGGCATTATCATTGGCACGATCATTGTTTCCATCATGCTGCCCCTGTTCGACCTGATCAGTAATATGAAAATATGATTGGAAGCTGCGAAACCTTTAGCCCGGAAGATAATTCAGATAAACTGAGCCAAAAAGCACCTGGTGTTTCATTGAACTGGAGGAGGAACGCCCTTGATGCCGATGAGTTCCCGGAACCATCCCCAGGGTTTTACCCTGCTGGAACTGATGCTGGCCCTTGGAATAATCGCGCTGATTGCCCTCGTTGCTGTACCCAACTTCAGACCTGTTCTCAAAGACGCCCAGCTTGAGCAGTCGGTGCAGTTGCTGCAGGCGGACCTGATGGAGGCTAGGCAGATGGCCCGGGGAAGAGAGGACAAAAAGCGGGTGAAGGTGGTGTTCATCCTTCCTGATCAATATCGGATTGAATTGGAGAATGGCGAGAACTCGGGTATCTATGAACCGGTTGCCACTAAACGCTTGGCAGCGAACTGCAGCTTTGATTCACTATCGGAAGATAACGTCGTCTTCAACAACAACGGGAGCGCTCTTATTGCCGATGATCACCTGGACATATCGATTAACAATGCTTCTGCGACAATCCGTGTGTATCGTACCACCGGTAGAGTTGAGGTGACCTATCCATGAAGTCAGCCGAGAAAGGTTTTACCCTCCTGGAGATGTTAATCGCCATGGGACTACTGACCTTTGTGCTGACGGTCTTTGTGGTCATGATCGCCGTCGCTACGCAGATCACCATCGACAACCAGCGAGATCTGCAGCGGACCTATGCTGAATTATCCATACTGGAGATGGTGAGAGCCGAGCCGAGGGCGTTTTTCGCGGACTGGTCCGCTGATTCTCAGGGATTTCTAACCATAGGTGGATTAAATGATGAAGCAGTATGGGAAGAAGGCTGGGAAGCGCACCTGGAGCATGAAGGGACAAGGGTGACGGTGGAGGTAAAACCGCCGAATGAAGGCTGAGCAGACGATTTGGATTTTATTTGACATGGTTGATGGTGGAGTAAATGAAGGTGGGACGTACAACTAACCTGGGGGATTCCGGCTTCACGCTGCTCGAATTGCTGCTATCGGTAAGCATTCTGGCAGTTATTCTGATGATCGCTACCACCGCGATGGGCAGTTATTCCAGAATTTTGGGTAGGTTAACCGAGGACCGGGCCAATATGCATGAGGTACGCCTGGCTATGGAGGAGATCTATGATATGGTTAGCACCCAGCGAAATATTCGAGGTCTGAGCCTGCAGGTCAGTAATCCCCCGGCCTATTCAGGGAACAGGCTGTATGGAACTGTTGACGGTTACGTGTATCTGCTGGTCGATGCCTCCGGGAATGCCGGAACCGATCCAATAATAGACAGCCTGTATCTGGATAATGACCCGGATGAGCCGGGAGACCGTTATGTGTTAAAAACCAAGAATGGTGAAAAAATTGCCACCCATATTGAATCAATAGTATTCGAAAAGGTTTATGGAAACCAGATTGGGATTACTGATAGCGTTGGTAATCCCATCGTGATGGACGATGAAACCGGTTTGATAAGAGTCACTGTCAAAGCCAACAAAAATGTCGGTGACGACAGCGGTTCCTGCACGGTGACTACTTATATTTCCGCACAGTAATAATGTAATTCGGGGAAGCGAGAGCGAAGCTATGGGGGTAAACATGAAGCCGGCAAAAAAAGGTCGTGAAGATGGCGCAGCCTTGCTCATGATTGTAATTGTGACGATGGTCCTGTTAATCATCGGCACAACTATGCTCATGGTCAACAGCTCCGATTCGGCTGCCATCAATCCCGGTGGTGAAAGACCTGTAACAGGTGAAGTTCCACCTCCCCCAATTGATCCTGATCTGTATTACGATCCCGACTTTGGGTGGATGACGGATACTGGAGAAGCATACTTTGACAACAACCTCAACAACGTTTTTGATGAGGGTGACACATATGTGGATGTGACTCGGAATCTGGTAACCAGCGAGAGATTGATCATTCCTCCTTCCGTTGGTGAAATAGACCTGGGGAATCGCAGCAGAACATTCATCGCCGCTGAGGGGATCTATCTTGGTACCTCAGTTACTTCGCATCAGGGGAACAGTTCACTCACACTGTTGTCCGATAGTGGATTGATAAAGATCGCCAATTCTGAAGGTGCGAACAGTGTTTTAACTCATTTCGAAATCACGATAAGCAATGCGAACGGTGACATCAAGGTGGATGAGGGAGTTACCCTTACGTCTACGCAGTCCGGCAGTAAAGGGAATATCATCCTGAGTGCCGGTGGAAGTGTTGATATTGGGGGAGCTATTCTTGATGCAGGGGTGGGCATTGTTATAAATGCAGGCGAAGAGGTTATGATGACCGGCTCAAACCTTACCGCTGGTGGCGGTATCGGGGTAGTTTCCGACCAGGAGATTGAGATGTCAGGATCGACGGTCAGAGCAGGCGGACTCATCTACATTGAATCCGCAAGCAGTGGTGATCTCACCGGTGCAGAACTGGAAACCATCGGCGGTATTGAGATCGAAACTGGTGAGGAGATTGTGATGGCCGGAATGAACCTTAGGGCAGCCGGTTGGACTGACATCAGGTCCGGTACCGATATTGATATAAGAAACGCGGAACTGCGGTCTTCCGGTACGATAACTCTTACTGCCGGAAATAATACCACCCCTGGCACCATTTCGGTGAACAGGGCGGCCGCCGGGGAACCAGGGACCAGGATACTAAGCACTGCCGGGCAAGCAAAACAGGCTATTGCCAAACCGCTTGCTGTGACCATCGATGGAACACCAGAGAGAGGCTCTATAGTGAGAGCCCCTCTTTAGGAAATTGCAGCCTGGTCCATAGTTCGTCCAAGAAAGAGTCTGTTAATTAAGTCGTAAATGGGCCGATTACTAACAGTATAAAGAGATTTCCTGGCGGATAATCCGTGACAGGTACGGTAAAACAACGGGAGGGTACCAATGCTTGGCAGCTCGTTATATCTGGATTTTACAGAAACCGGGGTCCGCATCGTGAAAGGGTCTGCAGGTCGTAATGGTTTTCGCATCGATGGTTACGCCGATCTGAAATGGGCTAACCCCCTAGGAAACAGCCTGGATGATGATCGCAACCGGGAATTCGGCCGCCAGTTACTCAGTTTGCTGTTAGCCGAGAAGCTCAAGGCCCGCCGCGCATCAATTCTTATCAGCCGCGAAGGGCTTATAACCAGGACAACCAGGGTTCCGGCCCTTGATGGGAAGGTTCTGCATGAGTTCATTCATGCATCTATCCATGAGTTTTTGCCGGTGGATCTGAATGAGTATGCTTTTGACTATCGGATTATACGCTCAATTAACGGTGATGGTGATGGCCAATCATATTACGACCTTCTTTTGGGGGCGGTTCCGCGCTATATGCTCGAGCAGGTGATGCAGATCATGGAGGTAACAGACCTTTACCTGGAATCGGTGGACATACGCCCCAATGCTCTTCTGCGGCTCTTTGCCGGCCTTCATCATAACGATGTGGCTGTACTGGACGTAAATGCCAACGGCTCACACATTGCCATACTGGAAGATAGAAACCTGCTGCTTTATGCCGATATCCCCTTCTTTCTCCAGACCGACGAAGCGGATTGGCAGGATTTCAGTTTGCTGCTGGAGGAAACCAGGGGATACCTGAACTTCTTTGCTGCACGACATCAGGGGCAGCAAGTGGAGGCCATTTATGTGGTGGGGGATCTGGCATTAAAGCCGCACCTGGCAGATGTGTTTAGTACGGAATTGGGATTGCCGGTTCAGATCAACCTAGATGAGTTCCTGAAATTCAGATTAGGCCCTCAAGTGACCGGCTGGGCTGCTGCCAAAGCTGCCGCAAATCTAGGTATGATGCTCAGAAAGGGTTAAGAATATTGAAAGCAGTCAAGAAGGATTTCAACTTTCTGCCAACACCGTTGCTGGAGCAACGCCAGCGACGTCAGAGGATATTAAGGTTATCACCGCTGGTCCTGGCGGCAGTTCTCCTGATTGCCGGAGCTTTCTATGCCCCGGTGTACCTGGCAGCAAAATGTCAGGCGGAAATCGACCAGATTAAGGAGAAGTACAGCTATCTGACCCCGGCCGTACCTTACTACAATAAGGCTATCGAGCTGGAAACCGGTTATAATGAGAGCCGCCGGGCAATCGTGGAGATTGAGAAAATGAGTGTGCCCCTGGCGGAGATCATTGACGGCATCAGCAGTGTGATGCCTCCAGAAGTACGCGTCACCAGGCTGTCCGTAGATTCCACCCAGGGCGTTACCTTGACTTTTGAGACTGATAGTGCTTTGCGTACCGCCCAGTTTATTGTGGGCTTGCGAACCCTGCCCTTCTTTGGAGTGATCGAGCCCAAGCAGGTTCCGCTGCACAAATTAACGGACGAAGTAGTACTGGAAATGCCGTTTAGAGGGATGAGGCCGCAGGCGAATCCTGAAAATAAACAGCGTGATTAACGGGGTGCTTAGTATCAGATCAAAGCTGATAGCAAAAACGCAAAATCTGAATAAACGCGAAAAAATGCTGCTGTTGGTATTTGTTTCTCTGGCTCTGGTGTATGTCTCTTATATGTTTTATTTCCGGCCTCAAATTGCAAAACTGGCCGCATTACGCCGAGAACTGCAGGAGACCAAGACGGTTTATCAGGCCGCACTGGATAACGGCTGGAGTGATATCCCTAAAATCCAGCGTCGAATTGCCCGGGCTGAAGATAAACTGAAAGCTCTCGATGACCAGATGCCACCATACAAAAATACCCCGGCGGTTCTGGTTGATCTTTATCAATTGGCGGTAAAGTACGATCTTACACGCGTTGATGACGATAATGGCAAAGTGGTGGTAGGCAATCTTGAAAATCACGATTATTATTCAAGCTATGATATTAATATGTCGATAACCGGGACTAGTGCCGGTGTTTACGGCTTTCTATACGAGGTACCCAGGCTGGGAAGGACAATCGTCAT
>JBLNCH010000147.1:0-5021 GCA_050260485.1 Bacillota bacterium
TGGCTCTCCAGGGCATAATCACACCGGAGGAGGGGGCAGAGATTGAGAAAGGCCTAATCAGCATCGAAGAGGATCTTGATGCAGGACGCCTGCAATTTTCAGTAACCGCCGAGGACGTCCACATGAATATTGAAACCTTTTTAATTGAGCGGATTGGCGAGACCGGCAAGAAGCTTCACACCGCGCGGAGCCGCAATGATCAGGTGGCCCTGGATATCCGCCTCTACCTGCGTTCCGAAATCCAGGCCATTAAACGACTTTTGTTTGAATTGATGTCGGCTTTGCATATCCTGGCCCGGCAGCATGTGGAGACGATCATGCCGGGATACACCCATCTGCAGAAAGCTCAGCCTGTGACTCTAGCTCATCATCTGTTAGCCTATCTGGAGATGCTGCGACGAGATTGGGAACGGATGAACGATGTGGAGCGGAGAATGGATTTTATGCCTTTGGGCTCGGGAGCCCTGGCCGGAAGCGGTTTCCCTATCAATCGCGATTATGTTAGGGAGGAACTGGGTTTTGGCAACCTGACCCGCAACAGTCTGGACGGTGTCAGTGACCGTGATTTTGCGCTGGAGTTCATGTCCTTTGGAGCCATACTGATGATGCATCTCAGCCGGCTCTCCGAGGAGATCATCCTGTGGGCGAGCGACGAGTTCAACTTCATAGAACTGGATGATGCCTTCAGTACCGGTTCCAGTATTATGCCCCAGAAAAAGAACCCGGACATAGCTGAACTGGTTCGAGGCAAGACCGGCAGGGTTTACGGGAACCTGATGTCCCTGCTGACCACCATGAAAGGCCTGCCCCTGGCCTACAACAAGGACATGCAGGAGGATAAAGAGCCTTTATTTGACACTGTTGATACCCTGAAACAGTGCCTGGCCATTTACAGCCCCATGCTGCAGTCCACCCGCTTTAATGTTGAGCGTATGTACCAGGCCGCCGCCCGTGGCTTCACCAACGCCACTGACCTGGCCGACTACCTCGTAAAAAAGGGACTCCCTTTCCGGGAAGCACACAGCATATCCGGGAGAATCGTAAGCTGGTGCCTGGAGCAGGGTAAATCCCTGGAGGAGATGACCCTCCCCGAATTCCAGGCCTTTACACCGGTGATTGATGAGAGTATCTACCAGGAAATCGATCTAAGAACCTGTGTTGAAAAACGAAGCCTCTTCGGTGGTCCTGCACCGGTGACAGTCAGGAAAGCACTTGATGAGGCCGCTGAACTCCTGGGCAGGATTGATCCTGATAAGAAGTAAGGTTTGCTTTCACGTTAAGCCGGCCACGCTCACCGACCCCTGCCAGGTTTGAGCAACAAGCAGCAAACGGCGTTTGTGGAGTGCCGATGGCCAAAGGAATGATAGTGTTGCTGGATAACCAGAAGGCTATCGGTACCCGCCCGCCAGCTTTTAGTTAACAACCCTGTCGTCCGGGCATAGAATGTACTACCTTAAGTCCGGGAGGGTTGAAATATGTCACACGAGTACTTCACTACCATGGCGATTCCTGTTATTAATGGACTGGCAGAGGTTGCGAAGAGGGCCGGCCTATCAAACCGGTATGTTCCCCTGCTGGCGATCCTGCTAGGTTTGCTGGCTGGCATCGGGCTGCGTAATCCTGAGGAATCCATCGCCATTGCTGTCATGGAAGGGCTGGTTATTGGGCTCTCTGCCGTTGGCCTCTACAGTGGTACCCGACATGTCCTGGGAAAGACCTCCAGTGGTAAAGGAAACGGCAAGAATGACATCAATGTGACCTGATGATTGCCTGTGTCGAGTAGGCCCAAACCATCCAGGCCAGGGCCTCTAAGCCCGGTTATCCTGTCGCTGTATGTTGGCGGAGCCTAAGTAGGGGGGAAGTTCAAGTGGATCTTCCCATTTGAAATTTGTCTGGCAAGTTGATAATATGTATAAGGTAACGAGATAAGCCGATGTGGCTCAGTGGCAGAGCAGCTGATTCGTAATCAGCAGGTCGCCGGTTCAAATCCGGCCATCGGCTCCAGATTGAAACGCGCGCCCCTCATAAAACGAGGGGCTTTTGCTTGAACAGGCATTTTTCTGGTTATCAACTGCTATGCTCACATTTTGCTCACGTTAATTAAACTGCGGGAAAGACTAGGAGAGAAAGGAAATAATCGTTTAATATATTACGAGTATGCAAACACGTTGCGAATAAGTCTCTACTTTCATTCAAGAGATGATTATTATATCTTGTAATTAAGAGGTGGATTATTCTGGATAAAAAGCAGAAATACTCCTATTGGGAAGATATAGCTACTTATGATATAGAGACTGCTAGGGCCATGCTCAATTCGGGCCGCTATCTATATGTTGTGTTCATGTGCCAGCAAGCGATTGAAAAACTGGTTAAGGGCTTGTATATACTGTTTTGCGGAGAGGAACCACCTCGAACTCACAATATATCAATTATTTTTAAGAAGGTCGTTGAATCCCATCCAGATAAGTTTGAATATATAGATAGTTTTATCGAGAAAAAGGAACAGTATGGATATTTTTTCTTAAGACTCATGGCGTACTATATTGCGGAAAGATATCCTTCTTATAAAGAAAAGCTATCTCAAGCGGTTGGTGAGCAGGAAGCTGCCGAGGTTATGGCTACAACGGAGGAGGTATTTGAATGGCTGCTATCCCTGAAGCAGTACTCTCCGAAGTAAATAAATATTTGGAAAGGCTAAGGCAGGAAATTCCGGTAGATAAGGCCATGTTATTTGGCTCTTACGCCCGCGGGACCTTTGACAGTGAAAGTGATGTAGATATTGCCATATTTTCAGATTATTTTCGAGGAAAAAGGAGGGTGGATAATATAGCATTTCTACTTAGTCGGGCGGTAGACATAGACCTGGATCTCGAGCCTCTACCTTTTACTAATGAAGAATATTCGGAGAGAATTGGATTAGTGGATGAGATTATCAAAACCGGGATTGAGCTTTAAACGTAACCAGCAGGTCGCCGGTTCAAATCCGGCCATCGGCTCAAGCTCCAGATTGAAACTCCGATACCCGCAAGCAATTGCGTGCCGGTTCTACTGCAGATCCTAGAGTATGCTTTTTTTACCAACAACCTTGCTCAGCATTTCCAGCAGGACCGAGCTCTGGACTTCCACGTATCCACCGTCATTCTGTCCATCCTGATTGTGGATCATTTCCAGCAGCAGAATACCCGGGGTTTTCTCGCTGATTTCCAGGGTATAGTCATTTCCAGGGATAACCAGTTTAAGATACGGATCCCCCATCTTTTACCTCCGGTTCATTTTAAATAAGAGATTGCCAGATGGCACCAAATTTATGAAATTCTCGGGCTGTACTGAAGCACAGCTTGGAAGCCTCTTACTACATAACCGGTTTTATATAACAAGATATATCGAAGTGCTGACAACGATAACCGCGATTTCAAACGGGCTTTCATTTTTCACGCTGAATATGGGAAAATAGAAACGGTGATTGAAAATGAGAGAAATATTGGATGTCTTGAGTCCAGCCTACAATTATATCCCTGTTTCGTCCGAAACGTTATTACCGTGGCTTACTCAGATCGGTATTGCGTTTGGGATTTTCCTGGCCATCTATCTTTTTCGAAAGTTTCTCGTACAGAGAATTATCAACCTGCTTATTCGAATAACCAGCAGGACCAGGATAGGATTGGATAATCTATTAATTGCTGCTTTCGAAAAGCCCCTGCGATTATTCTTTGTGGCTCTGGGGATTTACCTGGCCCTGGTTTATCTTCCACTCAGTGCGGAGACAAACATTTTAGTTTCCCGGCTCTTTCGCTCCGCAGTGATAATTCTTGTCTCTCTCGGCCTCTGGAACCTGGTAGGGCTCTACAGCGGGGCTTCGGAAGAAACGGAAGGTGTGCCGGTATTCAAGATTGACCGGATCCTTGTACCGTTTCTATCAAGGGTTCTGAAGTTTGTAATAGCGGCAATAGCTCTGAGTGTTATCCTGCAGGAGTGGGATTATGATATCAATGGCTTTATTGCCGGACTGGGATTGGGGGGATTGGCTTTTGCCCTGGCCGCCCAGCAGACCCTGGCCAATGTTTTTGGAGGAATTGTGATCATTACTGATAAGCCCTTTTCTATCGGTGACTGGATCCTAACTCCGAGTGTGGAAGGGATTGTAGAGGACATTAATTTCCGCAGCACCAAAATCCGTACATTTGCCCAAGCGTTGGTTACGGTTCCCAATTCTACTCTGGCCAACGAACCGATAACCAACTGGAGCCGCATGGATAAAAGAAGGATTACTTTTACGCTGGGGCTTACCTACGGTACTCCTAAGGATAAAATCGAGAAATGCATTAAGGATATCAGGGAAATGCTGGAGAACCATCCCGAAATCCACCCGGAAACTATTGTTGTTAATCTTGATTCCTACGGGGACAGCAGCCTGAATATATTGCTTTACTTCTTTACCCGGACTACCATCTGGCAGGAGTTTCTGCGGGTGAAGGAGGATGTTAACCTCAAGATAATGAGCATATTGGAGGATGAAGGGGTTTCGCTGGCTTTCCCCAGCACCAGCATCTACTTTGAGAATGATCTGGTCACTAGAGCGAGTTCCCGAACCGATGAGGGCAATAACTAAACTCGGTTATGCCTGCTCAGCAATCCGCCTGCGCGGGACCGGCTCCAATGTCCTCTGTTACAACGAAATGTTATAAACGATAATCCCGTACCACATTGATATGCTCTTTTTCAGCGGCCAGGTTTTGATCCAACCTGCCTGTAAAAAGAAGCATATACAAGTGATACGGGATTTTTTCGGGTCCTTGAACAGCCAGATACAGTATTACATCAATATTCTAATCCAAGTCGCGGATTCTACCCGCATGTCATTCCGCCATCAATGATAAAGGTCTGCCCGGTTATAAAATCGGATGCAGGAGATGCCAGAAGAAGGACCAGGCCCTTCATGTCATGCTCCCCGCCAAACCTGCGCAGGGGTATCCGGGGCAGAACCTTATCTTTGGTCATTTCCAAGAGGCCGCTGCTCATGT
>JBLNCH010000148.1:0-2928 GCA_050260485.1 Bacillota bacterium
CACAGTCTACCTCGGTCACCAGCGGACCTCATTGTACATAGATGATTGCACCGCTTGCCTGGCAAACCTTGCAGAGAACTTCAAGCCCGGTGAAGTATATAACATTGCCGGCCGGGAGGTCCACGACATGAAGACCGCTTCTGATATGGTTCTCGAATACCTGGGCAAGAACGATCGCCAGGTACGTTATGTAAACGAGGAGCGGTTTACCACCAGGACCAAGCTGCCAGATAACACCAAAGCTGTTCAAGATCTGGGCCTCACTCTGAAGGTGGGTTTACGGGAAGGGATTGCCCGTACCGTTGACTGGATGAAAGAGGTCTACCGACCGGAACTCTAGCGACTCCGGCCCACATAATAAACCGAAGACGGCTTGCTCAGCCGTCCGTTTCTTGCCCCGCGTCTGAACCCAAGGATAAGTTGAGGAAAACCGCGCATAATAGCAACAGAAAACCCACCCCGACCTGGGGGAAGCAGGGGAAATATCAGAAGAAAGTAAGGTACAGGTGCGGGTGCCGGGTAATACTCTGGGACTAGACGTAATGTTCCCTCGACATACCTGAAACCTTTCATTCTTTCCCCTCAGGTCACGAAAGGCTAATTCAATTGGCTGGCAAGAAGATTGGGTCGCAGAGCATAGTTTATACTGATCCCCCGCGAGCAGCCTCCTGGGCTTCCATCGTCGGTCCCATGGAAGGCGAGGGCCCGTTTGGTGCTGAGTTTGACTGGGTGATGGAAGACTACTTTTTTGGCGAGAAGTCTTATGAAGCGGCAGAGGGCAAGATGCTGAAGGAGGCTGTGCGGCTGGCAGCCCGCAAACGGGGTCTGGATGACAAGGCAATTGAGGTGGTACTGGCGGGAGATATTTTAGGTGATGCCAAAGCCTCCAACTATGCGGGACGCGACCTGTCGGTGCCTTTCCTCGGCATTTACGGCGCCTGCACCACCCTGGCAGAGGGTCTGATCCTCGGAGGCATGATTATGGATGGCGGGTATTACAGCCAGGTGGCGGTGGGTGCGGTCAGCCATTACCACACCGCAGAACGCCACTTTCGGCTGCCGATTGAGCTGGGTGCGGTCAAGCCGGCTTCTGCCCAATGGCCGGTAACCGGCGCCGGTGCTATTATTTTACGCCGGGAACAGGACAGCCCTAGATTAACGGCTGCTACTATTGGCAAGGTGGTTGATCAAGGACGGGCGGATATTAATGACCTGGGTGGAGCCGTGGCGCCGGCAGCGGCAGATACCTTGATAACACATTTCAGGGACCTTGGCAGGGAACCGGATTACTACGACATGATTGTTACTGGGGACCTGGGGAAGTTGGGTTCAGCGTTGATGGAAGAGTTATGCCTGTCAAACGGTTACCACCTGGGGGACAGGTATGCGGACTGTGGAGTCATAATCTACGACAAACAACAGAATGTGCATGCAGGTGGCAGAGGATGCGGGAGTTCGGCGGCCATGGTATGCGGTCCTTACCTGAATCGTATTGCCGGCGGCAAAATAAGACGGTTTCTCCTGGTCGGCACCGGGGCAATGATGGTCCATCCAGGGCGTTCTATTCCCGGGATCGCTCATGCGATTGCTATTGAAGCAGGGTGATAAGCTGGTATGCGTTGCTAACAGTAATGATATTAGCATGTAGCTGCCACAGAGTGATTTGTGACCGCCCGGGGGAGCTTTTCATAGCATATTGTTAGGTTCAAATGTGAGAGGTGAGTCCGAATACATATTATCGTCTCCGCTTTGCTGCCCCGTAGCCGAGAGTGTACTGTTTAATACTGCTATGCCTGGACTTCGAAAGGGTGAAAGTATGAAGAAACGAGTTATTTTAGTTACTGACGGGGATGAGAATGCACAGGAGGCCATTATCCAGGCCTGCAAAAATGAAGGCCTTTACCCAATGCTCAGTTCCGGTGGCAACCCGACTCCACTGACAGGTGAACGGTTGGCCTGGGAGATTAAGCAGGCTCCGTATGATCCGGTAGTCGTGATGCTGGATGACCGGGGTAAGGTGGGAGAGGGATCAGGGGAAAAGGCCCTGGAGCACCTGTTGCTTGATGAGAGTCTGGATGTCCTGGGGGTTATCGCTGTAGCTTCCAACACGGATCGGGCCCGGGGGGTCGAAGTCAGTAAATCGGTGGACCGTTACGGGCATGTTGTTAAACAACCGGTAGATAAGTATGGAGAGCCTGAACCAGTCGGTCATCACCTCCTGGAAGGGGACACCTCCGAGATCCTGGCCCGCTTTCCTTGGGTCAAGGTAGTGGGAGTGGGGGACCTGGGGAAGATGAAAGGACGGGATGACCCGGCACATGGGGCGATGATTACCACCAGGTGCATAAAAGAACTATTAGGGAAATGACAATACCTTTGAGGGTCGGCTCGTATACTATTACCCTTGTTATTTTTCCAAGTCTTAAGATGAGGTGAAGCATGAGAGTCGGAATTCCCAGAGGATTATTCTTTTATCACCTTTACCCGCAGTGGAAATCATTTTTGAATAACCTGGGCTGGGAGGTGATTACATCCCCTCCGACCCACAAAAAGATGGCCGATGCCGGGATACTGGCGGCAGTGAGTGAGGCCTGTTTTCCAGTCAAGGTACTGTATGGTCATATTCTGGAACTGGCTAAACAGGAAGTGGACTGGATCTTCATGCCCCGGCTGGTGAGCATTGAAAGACGCAGCTACATCTGTCCCAAGTTCATGGGAATTCCGGATATGCTGAGGGCTCAGATCCCTGGACTCCCACCGCTGATCGACCTGTGCATCGATGTGAGCCGTAATGAACGGGACCTGTTCCGAGAACTTGACAACTGGGCCAAGAAAGTAGGGCTGAAACCGGGTCGGGTGAGGAAGGCTTGGATTAATTCCACTCTGGCCACCCATACCCTGGAGAAGATCTGTCGTCAGGGCCATACT
>JBLNCH010000149.1:0-3700 GCA_050260485.1 Bacillota bacterium
TGACGCGCCCGCTGGACCAGTGCCTGATCAAATCCTAGCTGACCGGCAATCTCAAACGCATTGCTCTGCCCCGGCAGGCCGATGGTAAGCCTGTAAGTCGGCCGCAGGGATACGGGATCAAACTCCACACAGGCATTTTCAACCCTGTCGTGCTGGTAGGCGAAGGTCTTAAGTTCACTGTGATGGGTTGAAACAAGCACTTTGGCCTTAAGTTCCAGCAACCTTTCCAGGATGGCCCTGGCCAAAGCCCCGCCTTCCAGGGGGTCGGTCCCTGCCCCCAGCTCATCAAGAATAACCAGAGAATCCTGGCCGGCCTGGTTGAGAATCCCGTTGATGTTCGTCATATGGGCGGAAAAGGTACTCAATGACTGTTCAATACTCTGTTCATCGCCGATATCCACCAGCACCTTGTTGAATACCGGCATCTCAGACTCCGATGAAGCCGGAATAAACAGGCCGCAGCTGGTCATAACCGCTAGCAGGCCCACTGTTTTCAAAGCCACGGTCTTTCCCCCGGTATTGGGACCGGTTGTCACCAGAATATCAAACCTGGTCCCCAGTTCCAGATCTATCGGTACCGCTCGAGAACTCAACAGCGGGTGGCGGGCTCTAACCAGTCGTATCCTTCCCTCTGAATTCAAATGGGGACGGAAGGCCTCCATTTTCAGGGCCAACCGAGCTTTGGCCACCCAGAAATCCAGCGTCTCCAAGCTCTCCAGGTTGCTCTGTAGTTCATCAGCTGACTCGGCAATCCTGCTCGATATCTTGCGCAGTATCCTGGCCACCTCTCGAGCTTCTTCAGCTTCCAGCCGCCTTATCTCATTATTAGCTGATACCACCGGCTCGGGCTCAATATAAACTGTAGCCCCACTAGCCGATTCGTCGTGTACAATTCCTTTTATCTCATGCCGGTATTCAGTCTTGACCGGCACCACGTACCTGCCCATCCGCTCGGTAACAAGATGCTCCTGCAGGTACTTCTGGTTTGAAGTGGATCTTATGAAATCGCGCAGGTAGTCTTTAATACGGTTGCGCAGGGTATTCTGGCGGTTTCGAATGGTCTGCAGCTCTGGAGATGCTGAGTCCTTAATCTCCCCGGTTTCATCGACCACTGTCTTAATAGCACGTTCCAGGCTGCTATTCTCGGATAGGTTATTTATAATCCATTTGACCCGCCTCCCCTGTCCTGGGGAGAGGAAGCTTATTGCCCGTCTTGATGACTGCAAGACCTGGAGAACCTGGAGGATTTCTGCTGGATATATCATGCCCCCGCCTCTAACCTTGGCGAGATGTGGCCGTATATCCGGTACCTCGTTTAAAAACGCAGGTTCCTGGAAATGTAATAGTCCCAGGGCTTCTTCGGTTTCATCCAAACGGGCTGTGACCACATCGATATCCGGAGTTGGTTCCAGGGCCGAGGCTTTACATTTCCCTCCCTCTGACCTGGTCTGCTCCGTCAACATCTCTACTATCCGGTTGAACTCCAGTCTTCTCAAAGTCTCTCTCATGTTAGCTCCCCATAGAGTGTAATTATTAAACCTACATGAACCGTTATAATGCCCTGGCAGGCGTTCATTGAACTCCCCGTTTAAGGTGCAGCCTGGTTAAAGGTGATTTAGCCAATGCTTCCAGCCTGGCTCGTAATGTGGATAATTCGGGATTTTGACTCTTGCTTATTCTGTCAAGTGCCTCGCGGTATATAGTAACCGTCCGCCTCACCGTATCCACGGAGTCCAGGAGCGCCTCAATCCTGAACAGATTGATGCCCATCCTGTCGAGTTCCTCCAACTCCTCTATCAGACAGGTAGTCCGTGAATTAAACAGATGCATCCGGCAGTACCTGTCAGCAGCCAGGGGAAACTCGTAGCCTTTAGCGTCTTTCAACACCCACTCTGAACGGTGGCAGTCCTGGGAGCACAGCCCCAGGTTACCCATTACACAGTGTTCAGAAACCATAACTATTAACTGGCCATGAACAATATATTCCAACGGCACAGATGGTGCCACGATTCTCCTCAATTGCGCCCGGTTAAGCTCGGGACTGAGACACACCCCTTTAACCCCTTTTCGGGCCAACAACTCAGCGGTTCTGCTGTTAAACGTATTAAAAGTATAGTCCGCCTGTATATCAATCCCTAGTCCGCGAAATCTATATAAAGCTCCCAGGTTGCCGATCAGAATTCCATCAGGATTCCGCTCCCCGAGATCCGAGAAATCGAATTCATCACCTGACCTTAGTATGGCCGGCACCTCAAAATACAGCTCCCGGCCCAACTTGTCGGTTAGCTCCTGTATTCCATTTAATTCATCACTATTATAGGTCACACCACCCAGCCCTAACAAGCTCAGGTATACCCGGCCAGCTCCTGACTCCAGAGCCGCCCGGGCGGTTTGAATACTGCCCACTCGGATTGATAGCCGGGCAGGTTGTCGCGGTGCAGCTTTCCTGCTCTTTACGGTAGCTGCCGGGATTAGCGAAAACCCGTCTTCCGTTAGAACCTGGTGCTTCCTGGACTCAAAAACCTCCCGGCTAATGGACGGTGGTTTTGCATCCCCAAGTATCCGGTTCTTCAGTTCATTGCTCGCCATTCTCCGGGCTTCATTTAATTCGCTGAAGGGTATCATGATGCCCGGATCCATGTCGATATCCCAGGATTGCGGCTTCCAGGGGCTATTTCCCAGCCGACTGAGCTTATCAATCATCTCCGCCTTAGTTAATGGCCGGTTCCTGGCAGCCACCACCGGGTTCCGGGTCAAAGCAATTCCTTCATGACCTTTACCGTCGGCAAAGGATAACCGCATTCTCTCACCAGTCCTGGCCTGTACCCGAATTGATATTGGGATGCGGTTTTCCTCGCGGTTTGGGGCAATTGTCTCCCGGGCTCGATCTATCAGGATCCGGTCTTGAGTACGGTACACCGGGTCGCCGGCACGGCATCTGCCTCGCACTTCGATGTTAATTATATCACCCGGCCGCGCCTTTTCTACCCTCTGCCGGTTGACGTGAATATTTTCCACCACCACAGCCGGGTTAGTTCCATGCCGGGTCCGGATCTCAATCCCGTCACCACTATGCAGCTCGCGATGAAGCTTGATTTCCACCCTCTTATCACCCGGACATTGTTTCACCACCTGTCCGACCAGGACCCCCCGGTTATTGGGACGATCGGGTTTCAACACCTCCAGGTTCTTTCCCGACCACTGATTGGTGGTTAAAGTTCTGTTAAAGATAGCATTAAGCTCTTCAGCTTCCTGCCGGGCAGGCATCCATTCATTAAGCCGCCCACCCGCACGGTATTCCTGCAATCTGTCCATCGCCTGGCGAAATACCCGGGTTACTACCGCCACGTATTCCGGCCTTTTCATACGCCCTTCGATTTTCAGAGATGCAACTCCTATACTTACCAGCTCAGGGAGTTGAGCCAGGAGGCAGAGGTCAGCAGGACTCAATAGATATCCGGAATCAATCTGGTCTCCCTTTTCCAGCAGACGATATTTAAGCCGACAGGGTTGGGCACAGCGTCCCCGGTTTCCGCTGCGGCCTCCCACCACACTGCTCAAGAGGCATTGCCCCGAATAGCAGTAACAAAGGGCGCCATGAACAAATACTTCCAGCTCAGTATCAGGGCACTGCGATCGGATGAGAGAGATATCTCCTGCCCCCAGTTCACGTGCCAGGACCACCCTGCAGGCTCCCAGT
>JBLNCH010000150.1:0-4080 GCA_050260485.1 Bacillota bacterium
ATGATAACGACCTTGACCTCATCATCCGCCGCCACCAGGTCAATGGCCTTATCCAGGTCTTTCAAGGTATCGGCGTTCAAAGCATTAAGTGCCTTGGGACGGTTAAGCGTCAGAACCGCAATGGGACCGTCCTTTTCAAAAATCAGGTTGTCAAACTCCATTCCTTCTTCCTCCTTTCTGATTTACCGCCACCGGGAAACCCGGCTATCTAATTTTGGTTATTATTTATATTCTAACTGCAATGGTCAAACCCTTCTTTTTCATTCGCAAAATAATTTATAATTCGACCACATTCGACACAATGATCCCCCGCCAGCTTTTCTATCTTAACCCGGTAGCCCTGCCGGGTTACCAGCAGCGCCTGGCAGCAGGGGCAATAGGAATTATTGTCGAAGCCCGGCATGTTACCAACATACACATACTTAAGATGTTTTCGGGCAACTTCACGGGCCATTGTCATGGTTGCATGAGGAGTGGGAGGAAGATTCACCTTGTAAGCCGGGTAATAAGCGGAAAGATGCAAGGGAATGAAAGGATCAAGCCCTGCTACCCATCGGGAGAGCTCTTCGATCTCCCCGGGAGTATCATTCAGCCCGGTAACCAGGAGAGTGGTAATCTCCACATGAGTGCGACCAACACAGAGCTTAATGGTCTCCTTTACCGGTTCCAGACGGCCATGACAGTTGGTGCGGTAATACTTTTCGGAAAAAGACTTGAGATCGATGTTCATCGCATCTATATAGGGAAGGATCCCTTCCAGGGGCTCAGGATTGATGTACCCGTTGGTTACTAGGACGTTCTTGAACCCCCCATTCTTAATGACCGGCAGAGCATCCCGCAGGTATTCGTACCACATCAGGGGCTCTGAGTAAGTATAAGCCACACCTATGGAGCCCTGCGGTTCACACTTCTGGGCCAGGCTTAAAAGATCAAGGGGCGACAGGAATCTGGTGGGCGGATCCTCATGAGCGATCTGGTAGTTCTGGCAGAAACCGCAGGAGAAATTGCAGCCGATGGTCCCTACCGAGAGTATATTCTTCCCCGGATAGAAGTGGTATAGCGGTTTCTTCTCAATTGGGTCCAAGGCAATTGAGGAATGCTCCCCGTAATTGGTCGCATAAAGAGTCCCTCCCAGATTGACCCTTACTCTGCAGACTCCGCGTTTTCCGGGCTTTATCCGACAGTTCTGGGGGCAGACCTCACACCGGACGCTCTTCTCTTCCAGCTGGCGATAAAACGCAACTTCAGCTTTCATTAATAGAACCGCCTTACCTCAAATCTTTCCAGGTCCACCTTGGTTCCGCGCCGAATCCCGGCCTTCTGCATGGCGATTTCTACCTGCTCTTCGGGGGTGTCTATCCCCTCCAGGTCAGGGAGCAGAACCCCTGACCTGCTGCCCTGGCGCACAATTACCCCGTACTTCTTGGGATCCAGCTGGGAGATGCTGTTGATGGGCTCCGGCCGGCTGAGGACATCAACCGAGTAAACCAGATCCGGCAGTTCCTCCTTTTGCACCGGTGAAAACCGGTAGTCCTGAGTTCCAGCACTGATTGCATTCTCACGGATCTCCAAGGCCAGGTTGGCCCGCACCGGCTCCAGGGTACCTATGCACCCCCGCAGTTGGCCATCCTTTTTCAGGGAAACAAAGGCTGCGGCCGCATAATTCATCTCCTCTGGAAGGGGATGCGGCAATGGGAGCCTCTTTCCCGACTCCACGAAAGCCTCCAGGCATTTCCGGGCCCACTGCACCAGAACCGATTCCCGCTCCCGGCGCTCCTTCTGTTCCTGCCGCTTCTGCTGCACCAGTTGAAGGTACAGACTGGCCGCCTGATTTTCCCCGGGCGTAAGACCGGCTACCAGATACCCCACCCCGAAAGGCCCTTCGTAAGAAAAAATCTGCGGTTTATATTCATATCCATCCAGGCTTCCCATGAGGATGACCAGTGACCGGTAGCCGCATTCCCCGGCATTCTCCCGCAGAGCCGCCGGTATCCGGAGCAGTTCCATGGTCTTACCCTGGCTGATCAGATCTTTCACCTGCTGATCAAACACCGGACCATCGGGATGGTAGGAATAGGGACCTTCACTTTTCAGGCGATGAGACATGTCACCCGAAGCCAGGACCACCACTTTAAGGCCAAGATCATCTGAAACCTCCCGGATCAGCATGCCGAACCGGTACAGCTCCTCCAGGGAAATCATGCCATAACTGATGGCCAGCAAGGGGATATCTTTCAGGCCGGCCTGCTCCAGGTAATGCAGGGGGACTATTACTCCGTGATCCAGGTCAGGATCCAAGCCGTGCTTGTCCTGTGCACTGGTTATCGCAGCCACCGGAATGTTGTGGACTCCGGCCTTGTATTGCAGAGCCTCCAGGAATTCCGGGCAATTGGGATGCTCATATTTAAGCTGTCGTTTCCCGAACCGGGCCAGGTTGCCTTTCAACCGGGGGTTGCCCAGAATGGAGACGGCATCACGAAATACGTTCCCATGAGGGGTGATTATCACCAGGGCATCCGGAGTCTTATCAGCAATCTCTGTCGCCAGGCTGTTCATACCCTTCACCGTTTTTGTGACCTGTTGCAGTTCCCGCCCCCCAATCTCCGGGATTATCAGCGGGGGGTGTGGGGCCAAGGCCCCGTATACGATCATGGCATTCCCTCCTTCGCCGAATACTTAACCAGTCCAGACAGGATAGCATACGCTATTCTGGTTTGATACAGATCGTCCATCAGTAGTCGTTCCTCGCGGGGATTCGAGATAAAACCAACCTCAATGATAACTGTTGGCATTGTTGTTTTCTCCATTATATAGAAAACACCCTCCTTGGCCTTGCGTTTATTATTCCCCAGGATACGCACCAGCTCGTCTTGGATGCAGTTGGCCAGGATTCGGCTCTGCGAATTGTTGGCGTAATAAAAGGTCTGAGCACCGTACCACCTCGGCGACGGGTCCGCATTGGTGTGGATGGAAAGATAGAGATCCGCCTTTACCTGCTCGGCCTTGGCTGCCCTTTGGGAGAGATCGTGCCGCTTCTTTTGAATCAGACTCCCATGTATATCGCCGGAGAGGTCCGTATCCGTTTCCCTGGTCATAACCACCATGGCCCCGGCCTGACTTAAGGCCCGGGCTAGTTTTTTAGATATGGCCAGGGTGATTTCCTTTTCCGGAACTCTGGTCTCTCTGCCTACTGCACCCGAATCAATTCCCCCATGCCCCGGATCAACGACAATTGTCGTCCCGGCGATACCATACGACAACACGGTGGTATCAGGTTCTGCTCCCGCATAGATCCGTCCTGTAATTAAGGCCAGCATAGCCGCTACAACCAGGAATGCTTTAATTTTCTTCCACGAAAGTGTCCACCACAAGCTTTCCACTCCCCTTCGATGGTCCCGGGCACATATTGATTACTAGTTTATATGCCGCCAGCAGTCACTTTATAAAAGGGTGAGAAGCGGTTTTAAATATTTCCATCCCGAAACAGTGTGGCAGGCATTTGGCAGATAGGTGTGGAAGCAATATCAACAGTATGAATTCTTTTATTGAGCGTAGCATCGGAGGTGCTTGTTTAATGGAAAAACAGATGGGGGGAAATGGGCTGCTGTCCCCCCGCCATAGAATCGATGCCCATGTACATATAATGACCCATCGCCGGGTAAGGGGAGGAATCAAGTGGGTCCGCCCGGTAGCCCCGGATTACTATAACCTGAGCCTGGACGTAACTACGGATGAACTCCTCGCTCATCTGGAGGAGGAGAGGGTTGAGGCCTTCTTCAATTTCTTCTATCCTCTGAATCCAGGGGATAGTGAGGATATCAACCGGTGGCACCGGGAGTTCGCGGACCGCTGCCCCCAAGCTATTCCGTTTGCCTCGCTACACGCGGGTGACGAGAACAAGGAGACGATAATAAGCCGGGCACTTGACCGGCAGGGGTTTGCCGGATTTAAATTCCACCCGTATATCCAGGGATTTTCCATCCTGGATGACCGGCTGACCCGGGTGTTTGAGGAGCTTCAGGAGCGCCGGTGCCCGGTGGTCATTCATACCGGCTTTGCCGAGTTTTACGAACGGCCCTC